>NZ_OAOP01000004.1:300000-469987 GCF_900207585.1 Bacillus oleivorans
ATGGCAAGCGCTGCAGCAGGCAGACCAAACATCATAACTGGAAAGAAACCAGCCTGATACATACCGGTTACCCCTTTTTCACCTGTACCGGACCAGAAGTTACCGATATCATTAATGCCTGCTACGTCAAACCAGAACACAGCGTTTAACGCATGGTGCAGGCCGATCGGAATCAATAGTCTGTTAAAGAATCCATAGATTCCTGCCCCAATTGCACTAAGTCCACTAATCATTTCACCAAACGAAACTAAGCCAGAATAAACGACAGGCCAGACAAAGAATAAAATAAGAGAAGTAATTAACATAGCAACAGTCGTCATAATCGGTGCCAATCGTTTTCCGCTGAAGAAGGCTAATGCAGCCGGCAATTGAACTTGACTAAAGCGATTATACATGGTTGCAGCAATAGCCCCGGATAAAATACCAATAAATGCGTTACCAAAATTAATTTTTGCAAAAGCAGGGTTTACTTCGGCTGCATCCACACCTTGAAGCATGGCAACTGAACCAGGCGATAATAAAGTATAAACGACAAGAAAACCGACTAAGCCGCTTAAAGCAGAGGCCCCATCTCGGTCCTTCGCCATCCCTATAGCGACCCCAACAGCAAACAGGATTCCTAAATTATCTAGAATAGAAGCTCCTGCTTTAATTAAGAACGCTGCTACCGGGCTTCCTGCACCCCAGCCAGAAGGGTCAACCCAGTAACCAATCCCCATTAAAATGGCTGCTGCAGGCAGAACGGCAACCGGCAGCATTAAGGATCGGCCAATCCTCTGTAAATAACTCATCATACCAATCTTCCTCCTCTTCCATTTGAATTGAAAGAATTACACTCCCTATTCAATACGGGTGTATCCCCTTTCATTTTACTCCTAGCATTACTATAAATCTATGTCCTCCCCGTAAAAAAAGAAGTAGGAAAGCCATGAAAATATTAACGCAACTACTTGTCTTAATGCAAACTATTCTTATGAAACAAAGAAAATTCGGGGCGTGCCTGTCACACCCCGAACTTCTCTGTTTAGCGCGCTGAATTCTTACACGCCCAAAAATTCAATTATCCCCTCATCCGATGCAAGGATCATATCTGTATGAATATAGTCAGAGTTAAATAGTTCTTTTAAATTCTCATATTGCAGACCATTCGCTTTTACTAACCTGTCATCTGCTCTATAGATGTAAAGGGTGAAATACTTATTTAAAAATGCTAAAAACTCATTGATGGGGATTCCGGATTTTTTGATATATTCACTATTAAATTCGATAAAACCAAGCACGGCCGAGCTGGAATCAAAAATGCCGGTCATGCCTTTTAGCACAAAAGCTTCATAGCCTTCGACATCCACTTTAAATAAAACCGTTTTATTGATTGCATTTCCCTGAACTAGAGAATCTATTGTTATTGAATGAACAGCTATAGGTTCAATCATCTGGTGAGACGGCATGTAAGAAGCCGACGATGTGCCGGACCAGTGTTGATCGACAAAAAAGAGCTTTTCTTCATCATCTTTATCTGCAGCAAAGGTATTAAATAAAAAGATCTGTGATTTATTCGGATGAACTTCCTTCGATTGCTCGATATACTTAAATAATTGCTTATTCGCTTCTACACCGTAGATCTTTGTGTGGCTTGGATAAACAGTTGAGAAAATGCATTCCCCGTAATTTACGCCTACATCTATGATTATATCTGGATTAATGGCTTGTACAGCCTGTCTCCAAAAACGGGTCATTCGTTTTTGCGTCATCCCATTACTGATTAACAAAGCCCTCCCCCGGTTTTCCTCTGAATTAACAAAGAGAACCGTAGAAGAAGACAATACAATTTTATTCGGAAGCTTGTCAATCTTTAATGTTTTGTACTTTAGCAATATCCCTGCATCAATCAGAAACTTCCATAGTTTCGGGTAGTTCTCCCACATTTTTAAAAGAAAAGGTTTACGAACAGATGCTTTCATGTCTGCCTCCTGCATGTTTACAAATAGTAAGTATCTTCTATTATCATTTCTTACTACTATATGAATTTCCTCTACAAAGTAAGATGAATTAACATAGAATTTACAATGGGAGGGGTTTGTTATGTAAATGCTTCTTAGAAAAATACGGCTCGTGTGTCCTAAAGAGGTAGCACAATAGCAATTTATATGGAAATAACAGATCGTATGTCCTCTTTTACGGTTGCCTGTTTTTTATCGGACATTGGTTCCGTTATCTGTGACAAAACGGGGAATTTTCAAAGTTATAGGACATTGGTTCCGTTAATCCGGTGAATGAACGCAATTTTTTAATGATTTTTGTAAGATAACGGATCGTATGTCCTATTCAGTCATTAAAACAGGGGTTTTTTAAGAAATAACGGATCATATGTCCTCTACTCCAGCGGAGTCCATGGATCGCCTATTTTATCAATATCGGACTAAGCAAAATACAATAAAAATACTGCAGTCACATGGACTGCAGCTAAAGCAAAATTCTTATACTTTCCGATCTTTTTAAAAAGCTCTGTTGCTATCAGTAGCAATTTGTTTCCGTCATAGAGACGGATTGGGACAGGTTTGGTGATTTCAAAACCCATCGTGTCTGGATTAGGGATGTTCGGACAGGTTACCTGATTTCAAAGCCCATCTTGTCTGAACCAGGGGCGGATTCGGACAGGTTCGATGAATCCAAACCAGATCGTGTCCCAATCAATTCGGATTCGGGGCAAGTTTGATGAAATTAAGGCAATTTCGTGTCTGATTCAGTCAGGGACACTTTAGTAAAAACTCAATTATACAAAAAACAACAATCTTTACGAAAACAGCCTTTTAAAAAGAAGAAGAGAATTCAGCATCTGAATTCTTTTCTTCTTTTTCTATAAAAACTCAATCCCCAATTGCTTTAGCCAGTTTTTTACTTGGCTGTTTTTTTTCGATAGGTTCATCTGCCGGTTTTGCCCTTTTAATAAAGAACGCAAGGATTAATGCGATCCCTGTTAGAAAAGTAGCGACTAGGAACGTGTCATCAATGCCTCCCAGCATGGCCTCCATCATAATTTGCTGCTGGACGTCTGCAGTTGGCTGCCCTGCGACATCTCTCATCAGCTCATCCGCGTAAGCCTTCTCACGAATCGACATAATCGTAATCAAGAAAGCTGTCCCAATTGCTGCGGAAACTTGGTTTAATGTATTGTTCATGGCTGTACCATGGGGATAATAGGATCTTGGCAGCTGATTTAAACCGTTTGTTGAAACAGGCATCATTACCATCGACATCCCCAGCATCCGCACAGCGTGCAGAACCACTAAGTTAAGATAAGTGGTTTCAAATGATAATTGACTAAATAAATAAGTGGTAACTGCAGTAATAGCCAGCCCGATAATCGATAGAATCCGGCCTCCAAATTTATCAAACAATCTCCCCGTGACGGGTGACATTGCTGCATTCAGAAGTGCCCCTGGGAGCAGCATTAAACCTGTTTCCATTGGTGAAATTCCGCGGATCGTTTGTGCATAGATAGGCAGCAGCATAAAGCCCGAAAACAACGCCATATTTAAGATCATAGTAATAGCGGAAGCTAAGCTAAACATCGGGTATTTAAAAACATTAAAATTCAACATTGGTTTTTCCAGTCTTGATTGACGCCGGATAAAGAAAACCAGAGCAATAGCGCCAAGGATAATCGTTCCGTAAACGAAAGGACTTCCCCACCCCTCGTTTCCTGCTGAGCTAAATCCGTACAGCAAGCTGCCAAATCCTATTGTCGATAAGATTACGGAAATCGCATCTAGATGAATCTCTACCTTCTCTTTTTTATCCTTTAATAAGAAATAGCCAAAAATTAAAATTAAGGCTGCAATAGGTGTAATGAAATGGAATAGCATTCTCCAATCATAATGTTCAATAATCCAGCCTGATAAAGTTGGTCCAATCGCTGGCGCGAACATCAAGATCAGGCCAAAAACCCCCATCGCCGTTCCTCGTTTTTCAACCGGGAAACTGACGAGCATCACATTCATTAAGAGCGGCATCATAATAGCCGAGCCAGAAGCCTGGACCATACGAGCTGCTAATAAAACTCCAAAAACATCAGCCATACCGGCAATGATGGTACCGGCAGTAAAGAGACTCATGGCGACTAAAAACAGTCTGCGAACTGAGTATTTCTGAATTAAAAAGGCCGTGGTTGGAATTAATATCCCGTTTATTAGCATATAGCCGGTTGTGGACCATTGAACAGTTGCCGTATCTACATGCAAATCTACCATGATTGACGGTAACGCGACATTTAGTAAGGTATTATTTAAAAACGAGATAAAAGCCCCTATCATTAAGATGGCGAGGATCCCATATGGCGGACGGTTTGTATTAGCCAAAGTTTGGTCCATAGTTCTTCCTCCTCTTCTAATCACTCAGTTCAATGTAATATGTACTTCTTTTAAGCACAAACTATATAATATACCAGGAGTCCAAAATGTGCAATTAAAAAATTCCGTATTATATCAACGTTTGTAATCATTCAGATTATAATGTATTATACAATTTGTACAGCTAGTATAAGTTATATGTAAAGGTGATTAGATGAATGACCGAAAACAGCTTGTCATAGCTAAAGCGCATCAATTATTTATCGAGAAAGGATTTCAGGCGACATCCATTCAAGATATTTTAGATTACAGCGGAATTTCCAAGGGTACATTTTATAATTATTTCTCATCTAAAAATGAATTATTAATCGCTATTTTTCATTCTGTATACAAAAAGATGGAAAAAGAAAGAAATGAATTATTGATTGGTCAAGATCGAGCAAATATTGAGATCTTTATTAAACAAATTGTCCTTCAACTGAGATCTAATCGAACCAATAAATTAATTAACCTGTTTGAAGAGGTTATATTTATACCGGACGAGGAACTAAAAGAATTTATCAAACGCGGGCACTTAAAGATGCTGCAATGGTTATATGAGCGCTTTATTGATATTTTTGGCGAGAATAAAAAACCGTATCTATTTGATTGTGCCATCATGTTTAAAGGGTTGTTAAACGAAAATCTTAAACATCACACCTTTGCACAAAGATCACTTGAGAGTATCACTCAAGTGGTCCGTTATAGTGTAGAGCGTCTGATAAACATGGTAAACGAAGTATCAGAAAAGGGAGAGCAGCTATTTCCTCCCGAACTATTAGAACAATGGTTTCCTGAAGGTGCAGCTCACCATCACAAATCGCAGTACGAGATCACCCAAACTATCGCATTATTAAAAGACGAGCTAGTGAACCACGAAGACCAAACCAAATACAAAGCCTTGCTTGACTTCATCCAAAACGAAACACTATACGCGAAGGAACCGCGCCACTTTCTAGTCGAAAGCGCGTTCCTTTCATTAAAAACCGCCAAGCCTCAGTCAAAGGCGTGGACTGAAAATCTGCAAAAGCTGGAAGAACTAGTTTAAATAATCACTCTTCACCATCGAATTTCTTCTGTGTGTAATTTTTT
The DNA here is from genome assembly GCF_900207585.1 of Bacillus oleivorans. Taxonomy (GTDB): domain Bacteria; phylum Bacillota; class Bacilli; order Bacillales; family JC228; genus Bacillus_BF; species Bacillus_BF oleivorans. The sequence goes on from NZ_OAOP01000004.1 coordinate 305,481, forward strand.
GTAAACAAGAAAAACCGGGTGGTGCCTGTCACCCCCCGGTTACATCCAAATATCGCATATTCGCGTATCCCTTTTTTCGCCGGTACCAGATGATGAGAATGGCGGCACAGATTAGAGCAATAGAAACGACTTGGGCAATCCGTAAATAATCAGTAAGCATTAAGCTATCGGTTCTCATACCCTCGATAAAAAAACGCCCGACTGAGTAATAAATAATATACGTCAAAAATAACTCGCCCCGTCTTAAATTCATCCGTCTTAGGAACATGAGTACTATAAATCCTGCAAAATTCCATAGTGATTCATATAAAAACGTCGGATGATAATACGTCCCGTTTATGTACATCTGATTAATAATAAAATCGGGCAAATACAGATTTTCGAGAAATTCCCTTGATACAGGTCCCCCGTGGGCTTCCTGATTAAAAAAATTCCCCCAGCGTCCGATTGCTTGGGCCAAAATCAGGCTTGGAGCCAAAATATCAACCAATTTCCAAAACGATATTTTTCGTACTTTCGCAAACACAATGATCGTTAAAACCGCGCCAGTCAGTACGCCATGCATCGCCAGTCCGCCTTCCCGGACAGCAAATATTTCATGGGGATTTTCAGAATAATATTCCCATTTAAAAATGACGTAATAGAGGCGTGCAAATATCAATGAAGCCGGTGCTAAAAATAGGACAAGATCCACAAAAGTATCTTTTGGCAGATCACGCCGTTCACTTTCACGTATGGCCAGCCATAAGGCGAGAATGGCTCCTGAAATGATAATAACGCCATACCAGTAAACCTGAATCACACCGAGGTCAATCGCGACCCTATCGATCGGCTGAATCGTATTTTCCATACTATTACCTCTTTACATTTTTTTAGGCTGTTTTCGTAAAGTTTGTTGTTTTAAGGAGTGAACATTGACCGTTCCTTTCCGCTATAGGCACTTGCTTTCCGCGGGAGTCAAGTGCCTTCCGCTTCAATCCACTCTTCGTATTCACTTTTGTTAAAAGCAATTTCTTAGAATACAGCCTTTTTTTAAGTTAATCGGTTCTTATTTTTTACGCCATTGGTACTTGCGGGATGACTTGCCCTTTAATCCGGTCAAAGATGTCATCTAAATCTCGGCCGGTTATAGTGAGACCGTGATTTTTAAGCCCAATAATGGCCCTAGAAGGATCATCAGCTTTGCGTACAAGTTCTGCTACTGTTTCCGCTAATTGAATGGTTCCGCAAGGGTAGTTAATTTCCGTTGCATTCACCCCATCCATCCATGCATGTATGTGGACGATCGCCCCTACTTTAGGATGTTCTTTATAAATCATCCAATGTTCGATAGCATCAACCGAAGCTCTTTTTGGAGAAATACTCGGCGGAACACTTATTTCCATGGAATTTTTCTTTGAATTAAATCCTTTGATATGTAAAATATCCTGACCGATTACTCGCAAATTTGCCTTGTTGCATCCACTGGCGCTCATCCAAAAATTTCTATCATCATGGCGGCTGCTAAGATTCCCATAACTAAGGCCGCCAATCCCATATAATTTCTTTAACTGGCGCATATCACGGGATGATAAGTATTTTTCGAGCGGAAATGGTGCAGGCAGCAAGTTCATTTCGTCTAATTTTTTCCCGGCCACATACATTTTTTCTGTGACTTCGTTACCATTCCATAATTCTTGATCCAAATCTTCCATAAAGTCATTATCAATCACTAATTGAGACGATGCTACAGGTTCTAATCTTTCATAAATCCTTTGAAAAAAGTCTTCCTCGTCATCATTTTGATAGCTTAATTTGTAAAATCCCTGTTCGGGTGTAATAAAATAAACATCGGTTTTTTCCTCGGTGTGAACGATGAAAACTAAATGATTAGATAAGGATCTGACTAAATACGGATATGCAGCCTCAAAGACATTTTCCGGTTCTTCATTATTCTCCAGTATGGATATAACAAAAGTAGCCTGTGCTTTCCTGCGAAAAGGTCTCGGATTCTCATGATTAATCACATTAAAAACAACTCTAATCTCATCAACTGGCTCCTCGCAAAATTCATATCCTTGCGCTGAGAACTTTTCTTTTAGTCCTTCTGTGTACCATGTAAGAAAAGGAGATTTTTCTGCACCTGTTATAGTAAAGTTTTTCATCATTTATTTCCTCCCTAAAATCTCTATAAAAAATCAAGGTTGCTGTTAGGGTTCAAAAACCACCTTAATTGCTGCACGATTTTTCTTGTTTAAAGCTGTATCAAGGGCACTCCGATACTCATCTAATGGAAAGCGGTGGGTTACTAATGGTGAGAGATCGACTTTGCCAGTTCGCATTAATTCAATCGCGATGTCAAACGTTCGGACTCTTTTTCCCTGAATTACCTCCGTACTATAAGCAAAGCTTCCTTTTAAATCTAACTCATTTAGCCAAACAGTCGTCCAATCAATTCCGTCCATTATACTGGCTAGTCCTAACAAAACAACTTTTCCGCCGCTTCTAGAAAACCGAAGTGCATCATTAATACTTTGTTTTCTTCCGACACATTCAAAAACCAAATCTGCCCCTCCCTGAATCACCTCTGGACCAAAAAGCGGTTTTAGTACTTGTCCATTAAGAACTTCGGCGAGGCTACTTACATAATGGTTTTTTTGAAGAAAGACGATTTCGTCCGCACCGTAATTGGCGGCCAGCTCAGCCTGAAAAGGATGTTTGACCAAAGTAACGATTCTGCACGGGATATCTAGTGCCCGAATTGCAGCAATGACACTAATACCAATCACGCCTCCTCCTATTACCAATACGGTGTCATTTTTATTGGGCGGGTTTCTTAAAACACTATGTAAAGCACAGCTAAAAGGCTCAACCATCACACCGTTTAAATCATTCACATTGTCAGGGAGTTTAAAGACCTGGCTTTTATGGGCCACTAAATAGGAACCCCATCCGCCGCCTGTGTCACGACATGTCCCAATTAATAATCCCGGTGCCAGGTTTCCCTCATGTTTATGAATACACAAGCTAAAATTGCCTGCTTTACATGCGGGGCAATGATGTTCAATTCCCCTCGATATACATGATAAAATCGGGTCTATCACAACTCGATCGCCCCGATTAAATAAGGTGACGTTTGCCCCTGTTTCCGCAATTTCCCCCACGATTTCATGACCGATTGTAAACGGGAACGAAACAAATGGTGATGTAGCAGGGCTATCCTTTAAAAAAATAAGATTAAGATCACTGCCGCAAATACCTCCAAATTTAACTTTAATCTTCACCCAATCCTCATTTGGAAGTTCCGGCTCCTCCTGACTTTCGTATTTTAAACAGGAAAGTCTTGAATCCCAATGAACAGAAGGAATAAATCTGCCGATTACTTTGCTAGAAATATAGCGCGGCATTTTAAAATCGAATTGTAAAGCTTTCATTAAAGGTCACCTAGTTTCTTTAACAATTTATGTTTAATTTTTCCTGTAACTTGTCTTTTTATTCACTTATTACATAAATATGGAAATAATATTTCTCAAATAATGAATAGATGCTAAGGCTGAGAAAGAAGAATAGTATAGGAGTTATAATTTCGAGTGTGGCATTAGCTTACAGGCTGGAGGACTTACGATGAGTACAGTAAACAAAAAGGCATTGATGATTTATAACCCGTGTTCTGGAAAAAAGGGGAATCATAAAGCCTTTCCGATACTTGTGAAGAATCTTGAAGAAATGGGTTATCAATTAGACGTATATCATCCAACTAAGGTCAGAGACTCGGATCATCCTATCAAAAAAGCATGCCAAAATAAATGGGATGCCATCTTTATTGCCGGTGGAGATGGAACTGTAAACCAAACACTCCAATTTATCGCGGAAGAAGAATATAGACCGCCGATAGGAGTATTCCCATTTGGAACTAGTAATGAATTTGCTAAATATATCGGTGCTTGCTGCAATGCGAAGGCTCTTTCAATTATTAAAAGAGGTAAAACAAAACCTGTTGACATTGGAAAATTTGGAAACCGATACTTTGCCAACATTGCTGCAGCAGGCTGGTTGTCGGATATTACCTATAAAACACCACCTTCTCTCAAATCGAGTTTTGGAGAATTTGCCTATGGTCTGCACTTTCTCAAAACCTTTTTTTTAACAAAACAATCCGCTGTGATTTCAGTGGAGGTCTCCCCTAATGAAGTCATTTCAGATGTTTCTTTATTTTTAATTATGAATGGAAACTCGGTCGGTCCCTTTGAACGTCTTATTAAGAATTCAACCTATAATGATGGGTCCTTTCACCTTCTCACCTTAAAACAAACCAATCGGTTACAGCTGTTTTTTTCATTACTGGCCATTATGCTCAATATCGCTGAGAACCCATCCATCATTCGGCATACAAAAATAAAAACTGGGAGCTTTTCGATTCCAGATTCGGTCGCACTCAACCTTGATGGAGAGCAAGCATTTGTAAAGGGTCTAAAATTTTCAGTTTTGCCACAGCATCTAGACGTTTTTAGCTTAACTTTATAAATAAAACTACTTTCACTTGATTCGTATAATCATAAATGAAGTCGGCTATAATTTAGCTAAAAATTTAAGAATAGGTGAGGTTTTTGTATTATTTTATTGTTAATAAAGTTTCGGGAAATGGGAGGGCATTAAAAGTCTGGTCTCAAATAGAAAAAATACTTCAAAATGAAGAGATTAGTTACAGTGTTTTTTTTACAGAGAGGCCAAAACATGCGACTTTATTAGTTCAAGAAATGATTCATAAAGAAAATGTGACTGCAATCGTTGCAGTAGGCGGTGACGGGACAGTTCAGGAAGTAATAAATGGATTAGTAGGTACGAATATTCCTTTAGGAATTATTCCAGCCGGGTCAGGAAATGATTTTTCAAGAGGTTTATTTGTCCCTTTAAACCATGATAAAGCCCTGCAGCGCATTTTAACTGGAACACCAAAAATAATCGATATCGGATTAGTGAATTCGACTTATTTTTGTACAGTGACAGGAATCGGATTTGATGGGGAAGTCGCTCAGAAAACAAATGCTTCTCAATATAAAAAACTGCTAAATTACGTAAGGCTGGGGCAAATCTCATACATCTTTAGTGCACTAAATGTATTAATAAAATATAAACCTGCAGATATCTCCTTAATAGTGGATAACAAATTATACAAAATTCCGAAAGTGTGGCTAATTGCCGTTGCCAATTTCCCTTTTTATGGCGGAGGAATTGCGATTTGCCCGGAGGCTAAGAACAATGATGGGGTATTTGACATTTGCATTGTGCAAGGAATGTCGAGGCTGGAATTTTTACGCGTATTCCCTCTAGCTTTTAAAGGAAAGCATACAAACTCACCATATATAAAAATTATACGAGGAAAAGAAATAATAATTGATTCCCAATCCCCGCTGGTGATACATGGGGATGGAGAAATGATTGGGCAAACCCCTGCCCAAATTAAAATTGAACCAAATGCATTATACGTCATGTAAAATATGAATTAAAATAAATGGAACCCCTTTTTTATGTTGAAAGTAAAAAAGGGGTCCATATTTTTGAAATCCTTGATCACTTCTTCTTCAGCATTTCTTCATAAGCCTCTTCATAATCAAATTCAACTAACGCCTCAATCATTTCGCTTACTTTTTCAAATAAATGCTTTATGAACTCAACCATGATGCTTCAAGAACTCCTTTCTGTGGTGCCGTATACCACCCGATTTTTCTTGTTTCACAGAAAGTGTTTCACAAATTGCAGAATCTTAAACACTCGGGTGGTGACAGGTTCTTGTTCACAAATATGTTTCACGCAATCAAAAAGCACTTCCCTAAAATTAGAGAAGTGCTGTTGCCATTGTATTTTAAGTATTTTTCTTATTTAATCAACCGTTTGTTTAATTTTAGAATTAAAAATTTGGCGGTGTATCGGTCATGACCCCTTCTTTGCTAGGTCGGTAATATAATCAAAGAAAGCATCGCGGTCCACATCATACACTAAGTTGACTGAACGTCCGTCTTTCGCTTCCACCGTACGGCCTTGGCTTGGACCGTCTGTAATGACTTTGCTATGGAGCCTCTCCACTTTAACCAAATCACTGTTCCCTACAAACGCAGTCGTTAAGACATCCCACAGGTAATAAGTTGAATTGGTTGCGAAATGAACGAGAGGCGGAACCATGGCATAACATTGCCCAATAAAATCGACACCCAGATATTTTCGTTCAGCTGCCCAGCGCTGTCTCACATCTAACGTTAATGGCACTTTGTTAGTACTTTCTAAAGCAACCAGATCGATTTCAATCTTACTTTCCCAGACCCGGCCAACGGCTTCAGGGTCCCAAAATGCATTCCATTCGGCTGTCCCATCATGTTCAGGCTCTTCCACATTCCCCGCTTCCCGGAAAGTGCCTCCCATCCAGACAAGCCGTTCTATTTTCTCTTCAATATCAGGAGCTGAATCTAAAGCCCGGGCTAAGTCCGTCAGCGGTCCTGTAAAAAGAAGCGTTGTTTTTTCATCAGATGCCCGGATTGCCTCAATCATATGTAAATGAGCTGGCTGGTCAGCGACTGGAGTCACAACCTTCCCAGACTCGTTTAAAATCGGAAGTGCATCTACAAAAAAGGCATGCATCCGCCAATCCTTAGGGAACGGATTCTTGCCGCGTGAGTTAGATTCTGCTACATCAAGCCCGACACCGTAACCGAAGCGATCAATAATTTTGCGGCTTGCAAACACTGCTGGCTCCAAGTAACAATCAGCAGGTATAACAGACACGCCAGTCAGCTCTACATTATCCATCTTAAGCAATAAAAATAACGAAACGAGATCATCGACCCCACCATCATGATTAAAATAAACCTTCGTTGTCATCGTATCCCCATTCTCTCTGTAGATGTTTTTTTAACTATTCTAGTGTAAATGAAAATCTGCTTTTAGGTAAGCTCTAATTTAAGCTGGTTTATCTAAATCATACTTTTCTTTCAAAGATTCGGGTGCCCATTTCATCATTCTTTCAATAATAAAAGCAATGACCACTGCGTCATCCACGATTCCAAATAGAATCAAGAAGTCAGGAATTAAGTCAAAAGGAAACAATGCATAGCCAAGAATCAGCACAAGACTCAATACCTTTTTCTTGGTCTCAACTTCCCTGGATAAAAAGAAATCCCCTATAAACGGCAGCGACTTCCAAAATTTAAAGACAAATTTCATTCTCCTTAAAAATTTCGTCATTTTATCACCTTCTTAAGGCATGGATTGTTTTGTGCTCTCCTATAACCAAACTTAAAGGACCTGACCCCACTCTATTATTTTCCCACAATCCGAATTACATCCAAATCTTTGCTTTCCACTCCCTTATCAAAAACGAGCCTTGTCCGAAAATGATAGTTTAACGTACCAGCCGACATTTCTAAAGCGTCCGGCAATAAGAATCGAAACGGGATATGTTCATCAGTTTCTGATTGGATGCTCTTGGTTGTTAAAATCGTTTTAGTCTCAACGGTTTCCTCTTTTTCTTCTTTTATATCTGCCATTACTAAGTCACATTCAATACGTTTTAATTTTTGAACAACCGTTCCGCCTTTGATTTGAAAATAACCCTTAACCTCCTCACCAGCACTATACGTTTCCTTTTCAAGGATCAGGTCAATCTGGGCAGACCCTATTCCTAAAAGAGATATATATTTTCTGAGTATCATTTACTTCCTCCCCATCCCCGCATTTTCGAATTTCTTATCTCCGTTTACTTGTCTTTCTTCAATTCGGTCCTCGATTTTTTCCAATAGTTCCTTATCTCTTAATAAATCTTCCTTGTTTTTTCTAACCAATTCTAAGAAATCTACCTTTTGTTTTCTCATTGTTTTCCTCTCCTTTATATTAATATCGTTTAAAATCAAAAAAACCTTTACCGAAATCGGTAAAGGTTTTTTTAAACAATAAAGACCTTTACCACAATAGGCAAAGGTCTTGCTAACAACAGTTGGTTGCCAACAAAGCCGGGAGATACAATTCCTCCGAAATGACGACTCTGTTGTAAAAGCTACTCCCCTTTAGGAGAACTATTCATTTTAATACATCCACTATAATATATCCTCTGATTTTTGTCAAATTGAAACAGAGGGACGGTTCTTGTGTTTCAGAAACATTTTGTGACTAGGCTGACATTATTTTTAAAAATACATTCCACAGAGCGTACTGCTTTTATTATTCTATGCGTTTGTAATACCATTATAAGGTAATGATAAATATACCTGTTAAGGAGTGGATATAGAATGACAATTGCCGTAATTTATGGTGGAACCCGAAAAAATGGCAACACAGAGCTGCTAACGGAGGAAGCAATAAAGGGTAAACCTGCGGAGAGGATACATTTAACCGATTATAAAATTGAACCAATTGTAGACCAGCGCCATGCCGAAAGCGGCTTTGCAGAAGTCAATGATGACTACAACCAAATCATTGACCGCATCCTTCCCCATGAAATTCTCCTATTTTCTACCCCTATCTATTGGTATAGCATGTCGGGAACCATGAAATTATTTGTAGATCGCTGGTCTCAGATATTAAGAGATCCAAACTATCCGGACTTCAGAGAAAAAATGTCTTCTAAGAAAGCGTATGTGATTGCAGTAGGAGGAGATCTGCCCTATTTAAAAGGACTCCCCCTCATCCAGCAGTTTCAATACATTTTTGATTTTATGGGAATTTCTTTTGAGGGATATATCATTGGAGAAGGAAACAGACCTGGGGAAATACTCAATGATAAAGCAGCCTTTTTCAAAGCATCCGAGCTCAATAAAACTTTAAGAGGGTGATACAGAGGGACGGTTCTTGCGTTTCAAACACTTGCGTTTTGTTTGAAGACAGACATAGGAATGGTTCTCGGTTTGAGAAGGAAGGAAGAAACAGAAGAACCGTCCCTCCGTTCCAAAAAAACTGAAACCTTTTGGCTTCCGATCCGTATATACTTACTAGATTGGGAAGGTGATGTGCAAAAGTAGTTTACTTGATGATTGAATTCTAACTTAGACATACTACTTTATATACAGGAGAGGAATACAGAATGAAAAAAATAGCAGCCGCATTACTTACAGCAGCGCTTATGTTTGCACCCGTAAGTAACTTTGTTTTCCCAGATCACCCAACAACAGTAGAAGCGAAATCTTATAAATCAGGTAAGAAGGGCTTTAATTTCAATAGCAGCAGTACCACGAACCAATCTAGTTTCCAAAACAAGGCTGACACTTCCACCATTAATAAATCGGCCACTGCTTCGAGTACAAAGGGATTTATGTCCAGCGGTCTTATGAAAGGTTTAATGGTTGGCGGTATTGCCGGACTTCTATTTGGCGGACTATTTGCCAATATGGGAATATTGGGTTCTATTCTTGGATTATTTGTTAACGTGATGGCGATTTTTCTCATCATTGGATTAATCCGCCGTTTGTTTACCTTTTTCAAAAACAAACGAAAAAAAGAGGAAGCTAATCCATGGAGAAGCTAATCATCTCAGAACAAGATATTATTAATGCGCTTTTGTTTATATAGCTCGTAAAAAGCAAGTAAAACCAGAAGATGTGGAAATCGAGCTTATGTATGATGATGACTATGGCTTTTCTGCAGAAGCCTATGTCGATGGCAGAAAACAGGTCCTTATTACGAAAAACATCATTGAGGCACTGCGCTTATGGCTGGAAGAATTTTTGCACAGAGACCCCTTTGCTGGAATTGAGCTTGTGCTGAATGATGAGGAAGGGATCGTCGCCGTAATTAAATAATATTTCAACAAAAATCAACACCGTTTATAAACGGTGTTGATTTTTTATTGGAATGAGCTCAACCCGTTTGGCTTAAAGAAAAGCAACTTTCTCCTACCCCTTTACGGCTTTTATCATGCGAAACAGCTGCTCAGTCGTGATTCTTAAATTTTCAAACGTGTTTGCATGGTCCATCGCTGCCTCAAGCGGCATCGGACCATTCGTTATGGAAAAGAAGGACGTAATTCCTTTCTCGTTCAGTACGGATGCTTCCTTCGTCACACTGCCAGCTAAGGCGATGACAGGAATCTGGAACCGCGAAGCAAGCTGGGCCACACCTAGTGGTGCTTTCCCCATCGAAGTTTGACCATCGAGCTTCCCTTCACCTGTAATGACGAAGTCCACTCCATCCATTTTCGCTTCTATACCAACTGCTGCAAATAATAAGTCAATTCCCGAATGAATTTCAGCATGAAGGAATCCGGCAAATGCAGCACCCAGTCCCCCTGCTGCTCCAGCACCTGGAATATTCTGAATATCTTTACTTAATTGAGCGAGCGTCACTTGGGCAAAATGGGCAAGACCCCTGTCGAGTACTTGTACCATATCAGGGGTAGCCCCTTTTTGCGGTCCAAAAATATAAGCGGCACCGTTTTCGCCAGCAAGAGGGTTGTTCACATCGGATGCTATCGTAAACGTGCAGTTTTTCAATTCCGGGTGGACTTTACTTAACACAATTGATTGGATTTTTTGTAACTCAAGTCCGCCATAACCGATTTCTTTTTTCTCATCATCTAAAAAAGAATATCCCAGCGCCTGAAGCATACCAGCCCCCGCATCATTCGTAGCACTTCCCCCTAAACCAACAATAAAATCGCGGCACCCTTTTTCAATGGCATCAAGGATCAATTGGCCGACCCCATAAGTCGTTGTGTAATAAGGATTACGCTCACTTACTGGTACCAGCGGCAGTCCACAGGCTGCTGCTACTTCTATCACTGCGGCAGTTCCATTCCCTAAAATCCCATACACCGCTTGAACTGGTTTGCCTAATGGCCCAACCACCTCTGTTTCAACATACTTTCCTTCTGTTGCTTGTACTAAAGCTTCGACTGTTCCTTCGCCGCCATCAGCAATTGGAATTGTCACAATTTCAGCTTCTTCATAAACGTTTTTGATCCCCAGACTTATCGCTTTACCGGATTCGATAGAAGATAAACTGCCTTTAAATGAATCTATCGCAATGAGCACCTTCATCTGTTTCGCACCTCCCGACACGATAAAAGAAAAAAGACACTTTTACAGTGCCTTTTTTCTTTTATTTTAAAACAAAATTGAAATGACTTGTTCGTTTTTATATTTATTGTAGACGATTTTTTGTTGTTATAAGATATAGTTTGTCTACAAAAAACCTTTGCTCTTTTTTAAACAAACGTTTGATTAACTTTTGAATATAACTTCATTCAGCTTTAATTTCATCGTGTTTTATTTTACTACTCCAAAATAAAAATTCATTTCCCTAGACCAGCATCCTTTGCTTTCAGAATAGCCTCGGCCCGATCAGCTACTTGTAGTTTACTTAAAATATTCGTGATGTGATTTCGAACCGTGCTCGGACTTAGGACAAGCATTTCTGCAATTTCTGCATTGCGATAACCTCTTGCAATTAAATCGAGAACTTCTCGCTCCCTATAGGTAAGCATGGATAGATTTCCATCGTGAATTCCGGGACGGATTTGATCAAAATATTCCATAAAACGTATCGCAATCGTCTGGCTAAAAATAGCCTCACCCGCTGCGACCGCACGAATCGCACGGATAATTTCGTCAGGAAGAGCTCCCTTTAAGATATACCCTCTTGCCCCAGCCCGCATCGCTGCTGCAACGGTGTGGTCATCTTCAAACATGGTCATGACGAGTATACGTACCTGTTGATCCTTTTGCAGGATGTATCGGATTGCCTCAACTCCATTACAATTGGGCATTTGGATATCCATAATAATGACGTCTGGTTTTATTTCTTCTGCCAATGCAATCACTTCATCTCCGGATCCAGCTTCACCAACCACCGTTATCGCTGAATCAGTTTGCAACAGAGCAACAAGCCCTGCTCGAAATGTTGGGTGATCATCAGCCAGTAGGACGTGTACTTTTGACATTTTGCTCACCTCTGTAGTAGTTAGGGATTTCTGCTCGAATCAAGGTTCCTCCCTCTATTCGACTCATAATCGTAAAGGTACCACCGAGTTCTTCTGAACGTTCGCGCATGGATGCAAGCCCAACTCCCGGGCGAGTAACCTTTGGTAAACCTAGTCCATTGTCTGCTAATTGTAAAATTAGCATTTCCTCCTTTAACGCTAGTTCAAGTAAGATTTCTGAAGCTTGGGCATGACGGATAGCATTTCCCAGACCTTCCTGGACGATTCGGTAGGCAGCCACCTCAACCGCTGCATCCAGCACCGGTAATGGAGAAGGGATATGCAGCGTAATCTCTATGCCAGCACCTCTGTTAATTCTAACAAGCTCACCTATAGCAGCAGCTAGCCCGTATTCATCTAATACAGGCGGGCGCAGATTATGGGCGAGCTGTCGGATAAGATCTACTGCATTTCTAATTTCCACCTGAAGATCACTTAAAATTTGATCTGCCTGCTCCGGTTCATTTCGGAGCAAATGACGAGCCGTTGCAACCCGAAAAGAGAATGCCGCAATTTCAGGACCTAACCCGTCATGCAAATCCCTCCTTAACCTCCGCCTTTCATCTTCACGTGTGGTTACAAGAGTTTGACGGGAGCGCTGCAGCTCCTGGGTAAGACGGACAGCGTGAACGGCAGCACCCGCCTGCCGACAGAGATCATTCATTATTTGCTGATCCGCATTTGACCATTCGTCTTCCTTTTCCATTGAAGTAAAGACGAGTTCGGCTACCTGCTCACCCTGATACACTACGTCTAAACGCTTTGAACCTTCCTCAAGATTACCACTCTCAGCAGCAATCTCCCCATTTGGCCAAACTAATGCAACATAAGATAGATGGAGAGCATCTCTTACGGAAGAAACAATTGCATCGAGAACCAGCTCAGAGGTTGTAGTGACCTCGAGGCGATTACCCAAGCGAACCAAAGCGGCATAGGGGTCCTGCCTGTCTCCATACATAAGCCGGTTGACTATCTTTTGCAATCGATTGTGCAGCGGCTGAACTAGAATCGCAACAGCAATCGTACCCATTATAGCAGCAAAGGTCGTTCCCTCTGCTTGGAAGGCAGCACCAAAAATAAAAATGGCACTCCCGTAGATTGCCAATAATATACCTGACAATGCACCATAAAGAATCGTTCGATTAATCAAAGAATCAATCGCCCAAAGCTTATAGCGAATGATTGCTATTGCAAACGAAATTGGAATTATGGATAGTGCGATAAAGTATAAGGTCTGTCCCAACAGGTTTCCCCATAGACCATCTAGCGGCATTTGGACAGATATAATCACAAATAGGACCGCCATCGTGAACGCGTAGATTGGCAGTTTAACCTGTTGTCGCTGTATCGGAGTAGAAAGACGGCGATACCGGTACATTTGACTCGCTCCCATAACAAGGAGTATGGTCCACTCTAATGGATGATACAACCAATCAGGAAAAATTAATTCCTGTTGCTCTAAGGTGAGAAAATGTCCTAATAATTCTACTAAAAGATAAGAACCAGCAAGGAAATGATTCAACCTCGGTGTAGTGCGAAAATCAGGAAAATAGCAAATCATCGCCCCCATCAATAAAAGGGCAATGAAATTAATAAATTTTGAGAAATGAGAGAGAAATGGATAAGCCAAATAAAAAGATTCTGAGACAGTTAGCGTTAATCCAAAAATAGCAAGACACACTGCTACTAGAAGAGCCATAGGGTCATTGAAACGTTTTCGAAAGATGAAGATTCCAAGAAACACGTTGCCAAATGCAAAGGATACAGAGAGAAATAATAGGTACAAGCCGTATCCACTCGCAGACCAGCCCAACGATTCCAGTTCTCCCTGAATAGAACCTGTTATCGCACATGTATCACATACTTGTTGAAGCTGTCTATAAAGCACCGGAAAATTTAGAACATAGAGCGCTGCTGCAGCTAAAACTATAAAGATAGCGGAAATTTGAAACACTTTAAATACGTTTCGCTGCATGACAGCACCCCTTTTTTTCGTTTTCTACCTAGATACAAATGGTATTAAATCGACTTTTGTACCGTCACCATGGTATCGCCTTCTTCTGGCTTTCTTATCAATACCCACCCAATTCCCCCAAACAAAGCAAGGGTTACTGCCGACTGAACATAAGCTTGAGCAGGTCCGAATTCCAAAAATCCAGCGAAGAGTTGAACTACTCCAGCTACAATAAGCCACTTTGATGCAACACGTGCACGGAAAAGCCCAATTGTAAGCAAAAGTAATCCAACATAGAAAAGCAAGAAGAATAACATATGTGGAACAATATAGACTGGTGTTTCGAATATCCATTGGAGGAGAGCCACCATCGGCTCCCGTTCTAAGGTCGCCATGCCCCGCTGAATTAATGCCTCTGTTACTAATATCGTAAAAAAGAAGTTTCCTATTAAAGCTGTAATAGATCCAAAGTATATCAGTTTTTCTCCACGGCCTTTAACTAAATGAGTAGCACCTAACAAGGCGGGTACATTAAAAAGAGAAAATCCTAACACCATATAGGTAAAAAATAGCGTATAACCTGGTCGCTCCAAGACCCAGTCGAGAAACGCAATGTCTCCAGCTAACGGGGGGCCAAATAAGGACACAATCATCAGTAACGCAGAAAGAAAAAAACAGACACCGCCAAAAACTACGGTAAAGCTGCGGGGTAAAGAATTAGTTTGCACAAAAATCGCTCCTTTTTAAAAAGATATATTCTCAACATTCATTCTAGAAAAGTGCTCCGTACTGCCACAAGGGAGCAACTCCTATGTCGAGTCCTATCTTTAGTCCTAGGAGCAATAAAAAAACAATTCCATCCCCCGATATCTCCCTATTATCATTTCTCTACTTCATTTTTATTTCCTTCTCATACCATCCAGACCAAATCCTGTTTCATGTACTATACTGTTTTTTTTAGAAGTTCATCCGCGATTGCCCGCCATCTACGTTGATACTTGCACCGACAACCCATGATGCTTTTTCAGATGCAAGAAAAGCTACAACATTAGCTATTTCTTCTGGAGTACCAAACCGGCCGGCAGGTATTTCATTTTTTACGAACTCCTTCATTTTTTCCGGATTCTCTTCAATCCGCTTCTTCCAGTTACCTGTATCATGAAGGATACTGCCTGGAGCTACACTGTTCACCCGAATCCCATCAGCAGCCACTTCATCAGCTAATGCCTTAGTAAAACTGATCAAAGCTGATTTTGCATTGTTATAAGTTGCCTTACCTCCGCTTTCTCTTCCGTAAATCGAGGTAATATGTATAATGGCACCCTTTTGAGACCTTTTCATATGTTCAACCGCTAATTTACTTAAGTGAACCGCTGAAAAATAATTCAGTTCAAGTGCTTTATAAAAAAGATCCATTGAGGTTTCTGTTACTTTTCCACCATTGCTTCCCCCAGCATTATTTATCAGCACATCAATAGCTCTCTTTTCCTTAATGAAGGACCCAAGTAACCTTTCTCTTTCGCCTGCATCGGTTAAATCCGCTTGAAAAATAGAAACGCCACCGCCAAGTTCTTCCTTTGCCCTTTCAAGAAAAGTAATATCGCGGGCAGCGATCCCCACTTCCGCTCCCTCATCCACAAATACTTTAGCAATCGCCTTCCCAATTCCCTTCGAACCACCTGTAATCAATATCTTCTTTCCTTCCAAATGCAAATCCATCCTTAAAACAACCTCCACTCATTCTACAAATCTAGGGGCGTGCAAAGCACTACCCGAAGTATCTCAGTAAAGTATAAGATTATTTCCGTCAGATTCAAAACGGTATGTTAAAATTATGTAAATGTTTGAATAATTTAAATACGGTTAGGAGTTGAAAATATATGGGGTTAATCAACAGTGGAATGACCATCATAGATTTTGACGAAACGTATTTTGCACAAACAAAGCTTCAGCACTATCCTCATGAAAGGCTGGATTTTCGGCATTTAGAACATGTAAATCTATTTTGTGAAGAAGAATCCTTACAAACCTTACAAATGCGGCTGCAAAAAAGGCGACAGAAAGGAATTACCCTGATTGGAAGCGGAAACTATCATTACTTGACCTATTTGTTGCTTAAAGAAATCTCAGAACCTTTTACTCTCGTATTATTTGATAATCATCCGGATCTTGGCACCGGTCAGGAAGTTGACCAGATGCTCTCATGCGGTTCCTGGGTCTCCTATGCTCTTTCCAAAATACCTTTATTGCAGCAGGTTGTAATCATTGGTCCAACTGTTGCTTTAGCACAGAACTCCACTCATTGTTCTCGCACCGTTTTCTTTCCGTTCGATGGCACCCATTATTACTCACTTAAATTAATTCTTTCAAGTATTCCTACGAAACATGTGTATATCAGCATAGATAAAGATGTTCTCCGTAAAAGTGAAGTCCAAACAAACTGGGACCAAGGTATTATGGGGATCGATACCTTGAATCATATGCTAGAAACCCTCCTAATGTCTAAACAAGCAGAAGCTGTAGACATCTGTGGCGAACTCCCGCTTTCTCCAATTGAGGCTATACAGCCAGACTATCAATCTATCATTCAAAAAAATGAAAAAGCGAACCTCCTGCTTTTACAAACATGCTTAAAAGCAAGTGAAAATCAGACAAAAGGAGCCTAAGTTTAGGCTCCTCAGATTGTCGAGAAAGGGTATTTTTCTCGGCAATTTTTTATTTTGTCTAAATCTATATGACCGATTTTTTATTAATTGATTGTGTCTGCTAACGGGCCTGTTGATTTCCGCTCCGGGCACTCGCTTTCCGCGGGGAGGTCCGAGAGCCTCCTCGACGCTTTGGCGCCTGCGGGGTCTCCCGTGACCTCTCTATCCCGCAGGAGTCGAGTGCCCTCCGCTCCAATCAACAGGGGATAATCAACCTAAAGGATTGCAACACACTTTTTCTAACCTTACTAGGTGTGTTGCAATCCTTTTTATATTTTGGCAGGCTGCAGTAAGGAGAACCTGTTCACTTGCATTCTTCAATCCCCGTAACCGGCAGTAGCGGAGCCCATGCAGCTCTTTTGAGTCAGCGAAGCTCAGATGGGCGTCATTATCCTCACTATAAAAGAACTAACTTTTTCAAGAAGAATCGAGAAATCAATATATTTCTCAATCAAGCGAAGAAGGTGGTCGTCTGGAACTATTTCATCAATAAAAACAAATTCATATTCACTTTGGCTAGACCCTTTTGGCTTAAACATTGAATTCATCACTTATTTTTATTATTAATTGTGAGTTGAAGATCTTTATTGAATACACCTGTTGAAAAGCCTATATATCAAAAATAATAAAACAAATTAACGCGGTTAATCATTAAAGAAGCTGAATAAAATAAAAGGCAATCGATAGTTTTTCGACCGCCTGAGGAGCCTAAATTTAGGCTCCTCTTTTTTTTACACAGCGGATAGTAATTCAGTAAAATAGTCAGTAACCAATAGGAAAGGAAGACCGGAAGATGCTTAAAAAATTCACTCTTAAAACTAGCCAACGAGATCAAATGATTGATGTGACCCAGCAAGTTCAAGAGTTCATAAACGAAAACGCGATAAAAGATGGTGTCGTGATCATCTATTGCCCCCACACCACCGCTGGAATCACGATCAATGAAAACGCCGATCCTGATGTAAAACGTGATATGATTCGGCGCTTTGATGAAGTTTATCCTTGGCATCATAAGCTAGATCAGCATATGGAAGGAAACACCGCAGCTCATATGAAAGCAAGTACAGTCGGTGCATCCCAGCATGTCATTATAACAGAGGGACGTTTACTTCTCGGCACCTGGCAAGGCATCTACTTTTGTGAGTTTGATGGTCCAAGAACAAGGAATTTTTATGTGAAAATACTATAGAGGACAATTTCCGCTTTTTCCTCCTCGATTTTGTGCTTCAAAAAATCCCGCAGTCAATTAGACTGCGGGACACTATCTATTTCTTTATTAAAGAAGGGTCACCCCTCCATCTTTAAGCTCACTACTGGTTTTGCCTGTTTCTCCCTTGTTAATGTAAAAAAGGCTATCGTTCCAAGAAATGATGTAATAAACAGGATCGCTCCCATTGGGACAGCCGTTGTCTCATCAAGCCCAACAAGAGGAGCAACTGCGGAACCGAGTGATAACGGGAGTAAACCTAAGACAGCACTTGCACTTCCTGCCCGATGACCCTGGTTTTTCATCGCAAGTGTAAAGGCGCTGGTTACAATCATTCCCATAGATGTCATATAAATAAAAATTGGGATGACAATCGCTGCAAGCGGACCTGTAATAATCGTCATGATAAGCAGGATAGAGGTTGCACTGACAGCAATCAGGACAGCGGTCCGAAGCAAACTTCTTTCATCAAAGTTTCCGCTTAAACGTCCTATAATAAAACTTCCTGTTATAATAGCTAAACCATTAATCCCAAATAGAATACTAAAGACTTGCGGTGACACCTCATAAATACCTTGATAAACGAAAGGAGTTCCTGCTACATAGGCAAAGCTCCCTCCGTGTATAAATCCTACGGTTAAGGCGTACCCCATAAAAGAACGATCCTGAAGCAAGCTTCCGATTGTCCGCACCGAATGTCCAATCGAGCTTGGAATCCGTTTTTCTGGCGGTAATGTTTCCTTTAGTCTCATCGCAATATTTATAACTATAAGAAGACCAAGTAAACATAAGAAATAAAAAATCGTATGCCAGCTGGCAAATGGCAGCAGTAAAATCGCTCCGCCGGTCATTGGGGCAATCATAGGAGCCGTTGCATTGATCACCATTAAAAGGGCAAAGAATTTGGTCAGCTCTCTGCCGCTGAATACATCACGCACAACAGCACGAGAAAGGACAATCCCCGCTGAGGCGGTAAATCCTTGCAAAAACCTTCCCACGACCAGCATCGTTATATTAGGTGCCAGTGCGCAGAAAAGCGATGAAATCGCAAATAAGAAAATCGATATTAATAATGGCTTTCTTCTGCCATGAGCATCACTGATTGGACCAACAATTAACTGACCGATCGCAAGTCCGATCAAACAGGCTGTTAAACTTAGCTGTACAAGTGAAGCACTTGCCTCTAAATCAGCAGCAATATCAGGAAAACTCGGTAAATACATATCAATATTAAATGGGCCTAATATTCCCAGCGAGCTGAGAAGAAATGCTAATGCCAGACGTTCTTTTCCTGTTGGATTGTGAAGCATATACCTCAGGTCCCCTTTCTTACTAACTCTCTGTTCTGCAAGACTGCTAGATAGATTTTCACAGTATACCATCTGATCCGGTTTTTTTACATGGAAAATTCTATCCATTTTACAGATGTATCCCGACATTCCTGCGTAATATGAATCTCAAACTAATAGTACAATGATGCCTTAATCCCAGATCCGGACCCTTGGAACCCCAGCTGTTCTTAAATAATCCAATAACTGACCAGTATGAACAGATTCATGATAAGCAATACGTAAGAGCATGTCACCCAAATCTCTTATGTACCCTGAATCAGAGCGGTCAATTTTAATAGATTCTAAGTCTTCTTCACTAAATGACTTTATGGTATCTATGAACTGATTACGATAAGGTTCGGCAAATTCTATTTCCGCTCTTACCGAAGTGAATGGCCGATCTTCAAAAGGAGAGTTGAAAACGGATAAGCTCCCTCTATTTTTAATGGCCAAGTGATAGTAATGTTCGCTTTCCAGTACATGCCTGATCATCTCAATACAACTCATGGCATCTTCATCTGGCTTCCAGTGAAGCTTATCTTCAGGAATAGATGTCCAGAGCTTTATGCTTCTTCTTCTAACTTCATTCAAGTTTAAAATAATTAAATCGATCGAGTTCATCCATTTTCCCCCTTTTTAAGCATAACTAATATTATACACGAATGAATGTTCGCTTCAACGCAAATAGGCTAAACTTTTAAAAATAATTAATATGACCCATTTAATCAAAGACGACAACAAGAAAAATTACACCAAAGGCAAGAAAATGGCCAAGAAAAAAAGACAGCCCCTCATAAATCAGAGATCTAAAAGGGGGGTGTCTATGAACTGAAGTCCGCTTTGTTTTAAAAGTCGACCTTCTATATAGCAAGAATTATTTCTTCATCTTCTACTTTTACATTCCAGCCAAATGGATCTGGTACAGTTCCTCTCTGAATTCCAGTTATAGTATTGTATAATTTCTGTGAAACTTCCCCGATCTTACCGCCATTTATCACAAGTTTCTCGTCGTTCCAATATAATTCGCCAACCGGAGATATAACAGCAGCTGTACCTGTTCCAAATGCTTCTTCTAGTAAGCCATCCTGATAGGCTTTGTAAATTTCATTAATAGAAATTCGTTTTTCAACAATCGGCAGCCCCCAATGCTTTACTAAATGAATAACAGAGTCTCTCGTAATTCCCTCAAGAATACTGCCATTTAATTCAGGTGTTACTACTTCACCATTAATTTTGAAGAAGATATTCATGCTGCCGACTTCTTCAATATATTTATTTTCTTTTCCGTCTAACCATAATACTTGGGAATACCCTGATTTTTCTGCTACTTCTTGAGCAGCTAAGCTTGCTGCATAGTTACCTGCGGTTTTTGCATTTCCAGTTCCGCCTTTAACGGCACGGACATATTGTTGTTCTACCGCAATTTTAACCGGATTGATACCTTCCGCATAATAGTTTCCAACAGGTGACATGATGATGATAAATTGATAATTCTTAGATGCTGCCACACCTAGATAAGGTTCAGTCGCAATAATAAACGGACGGATATATAGGGATGTTCCCTCTACATTTGGGACCCAATCACGGTCTACTGCAACCAGCTGTTTAAGAGCTGTTAACGCAAATTCCTCGTCAATTTGCGGGATGCATATACGCGTGTTGGAGCGATTCAAACGTTTCATATTCTGATCCGGTCTAAAGAGCAAAACTTCATTTTCCTTCGTTAAATAAGCTTTCATTCCTTCAAAAACCGTCTGACCATAATGAAAAACGATGGCTGCCGGATCTAGCGTAAGCGGCTGATAAGGTACGATTCTTGCGTCATGCCAGCCTTTTCCTTCTGTATAATCCATCACAAACATATGGTCAGTAAAAATCTTCCCGAATGGAAGGTTTGCAAAATCCGGTTTTTGTTTTTTGGCTGAAGTTAATTCCACTTTAATTTGATTTGAGCTCATGTCCATTCTCCCTGTCTAACCATCATTTTTTTCAGTCTGCACAAAAGATGATTATTTATTAATTGTTAACAAAGACAGGATTATCGTGCTTTTGAAGACTCTTTCATCATTCAAAGCGATAAAACTTTTCCTTGTTAAAGATTCTTAATATTTTAAAATATTATGAACCTCTAATTGGAAAATGTCAATACAACTACGCGGGATTCTTACATTTAAATTCAAAGCAAATACGAGTAATAACGAAACTCCTTATCTATTTGGAACCCTTGTTTTTCCCAGAACTGCCAAGCATGTTCATTTGAGTGCTCTACTGAAAGTTCAATACTTTTAGCTTTCGTAAGTGCGGCAAATTCTTTTACCTTGGCAAAGAGCTGTTTACCAGCTCCTTTGTGACGGTATCCTTCAGATATGTAAAAGTCATTTAATAACCAAACGCTCTGTAAGCTTAGAGAAGAAAAAATAGGATACAATTGAGCAAATCCTATAGCTTCATCACCTTGCTCAACGATAAAGATCACGGATTGCAGGTTCTGAAATCGATCAAATAGAAACTGTTCTGCTTTTACAGGATTCTTTAGTTGTCCAAAATACTCACGGTATGAATCGAATAATGGAACTATTTTAGATAAATCTTTAATAGCAGCATGCCTAATCAGAAGATCATTTCTCATTATTTCCTCCTACTTATACATTTTCTAAATTCTATCATGATCTCAGATTGCTTAAAAAATAAAAATGCGTCTCTAGTCATAGAAACGCATCTGTAGCTGTGTACATAATCCCGGCTTACTAACTTTGGTTTACTGTAAATGTTTAGGAGGATTATTTTTATGGGCTTGATTTTGAACTTCTGCAAAGATATCCTCCTGGCTTTCTGGCTTATAGGGTTTATTAATCAAATTTAAAATTTCATTGATCCTAGTAAGCTGAGTATTACTTGGGATCAAATTGACGATTGTTTGTTTAAAGTCTTCAAAGTCCTTTTTCGTTACAGGCTTTACTTCATCTTTTAATTCATAGCCCATCTGACCATTGGGTTCTAAGGTAGCCCATTTTACATCGCTAATTTTAGATACACTGTTTTGCCTAAGTTTCATTTCCAGCTGGTCAACCGATAATCGTATCTTTTTCAGATTTTTTTCATTCAATTGTCCGTTCTCAATCACAACCTTTGCTTTACCTGTAATCAGCTTTTCAAACCGATCAGACTTCATTTGAATAAATTCGATAATCAGTAAGGTTAAAACGAGAACTGCCCCCACCATAAAAGCAGTCCAAATATTTTGTCCTGATACTGGCTGAATCAGCAAAGTCCCAATCGCTATCATAATAACAGTTTCTGCTAAAGTCATTTGTGAAATTGTTTTCCTGCCGGCAATCCGCAAAAGGACTGTTCCCGCAATAACGATTAAAATAGCTTTCCATATGTAATTCCATTCCATTTCGATAACCACCCTTCACCGAAAAAGAGTCACTGGTATTTTTCCCAACTTCTCTTCCCCTATCCGATTCGCCTTAGTAAAAGGTTAAAAATTTGGGAAACAGGATATGATACACATAAGACTTTTCTTATAAAAGGTGAAGATCATGAAATGGGTTATCAAGACAAAACATCTTAATGATGAAAAAAGAGTAATTGGTTTAGAAGTTGAAGATGAGGATGGAACGTTTGATGCAAATATTAGGTGGGATGGCTCGATGGAAATCCACTTACATTCGAAAACCGAAGAAGGCAATGAATTGAATGACACGATCCACACTTCCGACATTGATGGACTGATTTCTAAGCTGGAAGGCTTAAAACAAGTTTGTATTGATTACTTTGACAATTGGAATGAAGAACGATAATAGAGATCCGAAGTAACCTTTGGTTACGACCTCGGATCTTTTCATTTATTCATAAATTTCATCTGCGTTTTTGTATCGGATTTTCTCCGAGTGAATAAGCTCCTCATTATTATTTTCTTTTCTTTGTTGGGCATAATCCCCTGTTGTTGGCCTCTCTTTGCTGTCTGTAACTATTTTATGATTATGTTGATCATTGACTGGCATACTTCCACCCCTCGTCTATTTATAAAGTTAGGTTCCCCATGCCATCATGTTCTATCCTGCTTAAAAACATCATCCATTTTATGGGTTTATACACTTTTAAAACAGAGCACGAATACCCTAGGTAATGACACAGATCATTTTGATGTCAGAAAGAAGGGATCTTTGTGATTGTGATATCTGGAAGAATTTTTCAACATAGTGGCATATTGCCAGCAGGAATGATAGAGAGCAGCATCCTTCAGCGTTTGCAGCAGGATTTCAGGATTCATCCCTATCAGTCCATTGATGAATTGCGTTTTGAACTAGAGATGAGAAAAAATATCATATTAAGTGCCAGAGCGATGAGTCAAGGCCGGTCACAATTTGTCAGTTTTGCCAAATCGTATTGCAATCCCCGCTATTGGCGATTAACAGAGATGGGCGGTTTCCGGCTGCGACCCGGCGTCAGACCGTCTGTTGCAATTGAAGATATATTTAGGAACAGTTCGTTATATGGATTTGAATGTGCTACGGCAATCATGATTATTTATTATCGTGCCGTTTTAAAAAGTATAGGCAGGAATTTATTTGATCGATATTTTGCAAACCTTTATTTGTACAGCTGGATCGAAGATCAAGATCTTGGACTTAGAACCTATTATACGTATCATTTTATACCTGGAGATGTGGTTTACTTCGAGAACCCTGAATTTCATCCAGAAACCCCTTGGTGGCGAGGAGAAAGTGCAGTCGTTCTCGAGAATGGAACCTTCTTTGGGCATGGGGTAGGTATCGGAACAGCAGAACAAATGCTACAGCATCTAAATAAAGCAAGGGCTCCTTGGAGTACCATACCTCCTTTTTTAAGAGACTCCGTTTTAAGACCATCTTTTAAACATTTGTTTAGGATAGCCATGCAGCGGCAAGGCTCTGCCACATATAAAAAGCCGCCTGTTGTTATTCACCATAATGAAAGCTCTATTTCTTATGAGCACTATTCTCATTTAAAGAAGGTGTACAATCAAATGGCAAGCGTAAACCCATTCCTAAAATGAGAATGGGTTTACTGGTTTTTAATAAACTTTCCTATTTTATATTTTCGAACTAATATTGCCCTTTTTAGGACCGTACTTTTGTAAAACATAAAATATAAATGGGGTGCCTATTATGGTGGGTAAGAACCAAAACACTAGCGGAGGTAATTCATTTAATATAGGAATTTGATGTACATTCACTACTAAAGTGGCCGTGACAATCCCAATATAGGAACCCAGCATCCCTCTTATATGAATACGAAGCCAATTTTTCCATTTATGTTTAACTGCTAGATACCCGAGTAAAGCAAACCCATAAGAAAATAAAGCGATATATAAAAGAAACTGACTTTCTTCCCAATGTAAAATGGACATAACAACGGACGTTACAAAAACGATTACATAAGACCAATGATAGATTTCCCCTGACAATGTATGTATTCCTTTTTTCTTCTTTGAAAACATAGCGAATAACCCAGTTGCTAAACAAATAAAACCAGTAAGAATATGAACCATTAAAAAGATAGTAAACAAGTATTATCACCTCAAATGAGATAAAACTTCTTTTATTTAGTTTTAAGTCTATCTGCGAAATTCCACTGAAGCAATAAAATTTACGAAAATTCAAACTAATATTCAAAAAATCCGATGAGATAAATGAATACATCCTTCTTATATCCTAAAAAAAGACTGTAAACAGTTCTTTTTCTGTCTACAGTCTCTGCAATCCTATATTATTCTCCCGTAAAAATACTAACTAACTCATTAATACCTAATACTGCAAATAGGACTAGACATCCAATTAACACGAGATTCGCCATCCATTTATTACGGTAATCTGGCAGAACACTTTTTGAATTAAGCAACAGGAGCAATGATAGAGCTAGGAATGGCATAAATAGTGCACCTAAAGCTCCATAAAGAATGACAAGCTCAACCGGTTTGCCTAAGAATAACAAGAGCAACGGCGGGAATGTAAGCCATGCAAGATAAAAGCGGTAAGCTGGTTCTTTTTCAGAAACGTATTGAACACCGTCTTCCTTCTTTTTCCGGATGGTTTTAATAAAGTCAGCAAATAGATAAGGCACTCCATTCCATACACCTAATAGAGATGTGTAAGCTGCAGACCAGAATGCGATTAAGAACATCCAGCGCATTGGCTGACCAAAGTCTTCGCCAAGCATATTAGACAAGTCAATCAATCCTTGATCTCCACGGATGCTGACACCGCTTCCTGCAAGATACTGGGCACCGATGATTAATCCAGCCATTGTGAAGACTGCTGTAAGTGTATATGCGACTTTTGAGTCAAGACGCATGGTAGTTACCCACTCTTTTCCTTTCCAGCCTTTTTCACTTAGCCAGTAGCCGTAAGAAGCCATTGTGATGGTACCCCCGACCCCGCCAATCAGACCAAGCATAAGGAAGAATGAGCCTTCCGGAACACGTGGTACGAAACCGCTTGCAAATTCACCTATGCTTGGGAGAAAGAGAATTGCAGTACCGATAATAGTGATAAACATGATTCCAATCAGGACTGACATTACTCGTTCAAACAATAGATAGCGTCCAGTCCATACGAGCAGGAAGCCTACGACGGCATGGATGATCGCCCAAGCCCAAAGCGGCATTATCGGGAACATGGCATGCATCGCCATTCCAGATGTCGAGGCAGCTGTCGCTCCATAAACGAAGCCCCATATGATGGAGTAAACTCCAAAATAACCAGTGGCCCATTTTCCAAGCTTGTGCCAGCCATCTAACATCGTTTTTCCTGTGGCTAAGTACCATCTTCCAACCCCTTCATTGAGGAAGTATTTAAGGATGGCACCGACAATAATGGCCCAGACAAATGTCATTCCAAAGGATGTTCCAATAACAAGTGACGTTACCAAGTCTGCTGTACCAACACCTGTAGCGGCAACAACAAGACCAGGACCCATATGCTTTAGTTTTTCTTTCCATGTTGTAGGGGGCAATTGTAACGGTTTTTGATTAAAATCTGCTTTCATTGCTCAAACCTCCAATCAAATATCTTTTCTATTTAAACGTCTCCAGCAAGATGGCCATTCCTTGACCACCTCCGACACATAACGTCGCGATTCCAAATTGTTCTTGTCTGCTGCTCATCTCATACACCAGCTTCGTGACAATCACAGCTCCTGTTGCACCAAGCGGATGTCCCAGTGCAATCGCACCGCCATTGACATTAACTTTGTCCAATCCTGTGTTTAATTCGCGTATGACAGCAAGTGATTGAGAAGCAAAGGCTTCGTTCAATTCGACTAACCCAATATCACTCATTTGCAATCCTGTCTTTTCTAGCAGTTTGTTGACTGCTGGCACAGGACCAATTCCCATATAACGAGGATCGACACCTGCCGTTGACCAATCCTTAATTTTAGCAATCGGCTTTAGTCCTAACTGATTGGCTTTTTCCTTCGTCATAATGACGACAGCACTTGCTCCGTCATTACGTCCGCAGGCATTTCCAGCTGTAACAGTTCCATCTTTCTTAAACACAGGTTTTAGGTTTGCTAGTTTTTCTAATGATGTTTCCCGCATATGTTCATCTTTTGAAAAAACAATCGATTCTTTTTTCGCCTTCACTTCCATCGGCACAATTTGCGAATCAAATTTGCCGTCTTCCCACGCTTGTTTCGCCCGTCTTTGACTTTCTAATGCGAACGCATCTTGGTCACTTCGTGAGATCCCATATTTCTCAGCAACATTTTCGGCTGTCATTCCCATTCCTAAATCCTTGCCATACATTTCAATGGGCTGCTGCCCATTTTCTAAGTTTGAGTCAACCAAGTAAGGATTTCCTTCACCAAATCGGGAATTCCGCAGATAAATAGGGGCTCTGCTCATATTTTCGGTACCGCCCGCAATGACAATTTCGTCAGGGTGAAAGGCCAAATGTTGAACTCCCGAAACAATAGCCTGCATACCGGATGCACAAAGGCGATTGACGGTATAAGCTGCGGCCGTTTCGGAAATACCTGCCCTTAAAGCCGCTACTCGAGCCACATTAGATGATTCGGTTGACTGCCGAACTTCCCCCATTATTACCTCATTTATCTGATCACCAGAAAGTCCGGTTTTATTCAAAGCATCTTTTATTACAGCCGCAGCCAAATCTCCGGAATTTGTATCTTTTAATGTTCCGCCAATGCGTCCAATAGCTGTCCGTCTAGCACTTACGATGACAAATTCATGCTCCATGAAGAACTTCCCCTTTCGATTCATTTACTCTGTATTTCGAAAGATTAGGTGCGACCGTATATTCTGCTGGCGTTATTTCTTTTAATTTTTCTAACGTTATGTCCTCTGCTATTTCTTCTAGAATCATTTTTCCATCTATAAATCGAAATACGGCATATTCGGTAATAATCGTTTTCACGACATTCTTAGCGGTAATCGGATAGTCACAGCTTCGTACAATTTTCGGATCCCCATTTTTAGCACAATGCTGTGTTGTGACAATAACTTCTTTTGCACCTGCAACGAGATCCATCGCTCCGCCTACGCCGAGAATATCTTTTCCTGGAACAGCCCAATTCGCAATATCCCCATTTTCAGCAACTTGAAGGGCTCCAAGAATTGCAATATCGACATGTCCTCCGCGAATCATCCCAAATGATTCGGAAGATGAAAAATAAGAGGAACCTATTTGGGCTGTAACAGGGAGTTTCCCTGCATTAATAATTTCCGGGTCGACTTCTCCTTCATCAGGAGTTGGGCCAACACCCAACAATCCGTTTTCAGAATGTAAAAAAACTTCTTTATTACTTGGTAGGAAATCAGCTACTAGAGTAGGAATTCCTATCCCCAAGTTAACAATAGATCCCTCTTTGATTTCCATCGCTGCACGGGCTGCAATTTTCTCCTTGATATTCATCACTCATTCCCTCCCTTTACGATAAAATCGACAAATAAATGAGGGACCACAATATGTTCAGGATCTAATTCACCGACCTCAACAATTTCTTCTGCTTCAACGATGGTCAGTTTGGCGGCCTTTGCCATATCAGGGTTAAAATTACGGGCTGTCTTTGAAAAAACCAGATTTCCTAATTTATCAGCTTTCTTTGCTTTAATTAGGGCTACGTCTGGAATAAGCGGTAATTCAAAGACATACTCATCACCATTTAGGATCCTAGTTTCTTTATTTTCTGCCAATAGAGTTCCGACTGCCGTTTTTGTATAGAATCCGCCAATCCCTGCTCCGCCTGCACGCAGTCGTTCAGCCAGTGTTCCCTGTGGGACTAGTTCAACTTCAAGCTTTCCCTGATTCACATAATGAACAGCATCCATATTACTGGTAAAGTACGATCCAACTGCTTTCGCAATTTTATTCTGAAGCAGGATCTTTCCTAATCCTCTTCCGCCAGGTTCACCAAGATTATTACTAATCACCGTTAAATTACGAACATCATGTTTTCCAATAGCGTCAACTAATCGAAGCGGGCAACCGACTAACCCAAATCCGCCAACTGCCAATGTTTGCCCATCCTTTATATAAGCAACGGCTTCCTCTGCAGATACGATTTTACGCAACGTTCATTCTCTCCTTCCTAATGTAAAGTCAGGTACGATTCTAAATGAAACCCCTTACATTTCTCTGTAAAAAAATATTGCATTCATTGAATGAACGGTGTACACTATGCGTACAGTCATACGAATAATGTAATTGTGGTTTTATTATAATAGCAATCTTTTAAACAATCAACTGAATTGTGTTATTTTTTTGAAAATAACCAGAAGGAGAATCCATAAATGAAAAATGAGAGGGAATCGAATTATTTCGTCAATTCAGTGGCTAAGGGGTTTGAAGTGCTGAAAGCGTTCGATTCAAATTCCACCTATTTAACCCTAAGTGATTTAGAAAAGAAAACTGGTATTAACAAAGCAACTGTTAGACGATTTGCTTTAACACTCGCTGATTTAGGCTATCTAAGGGTCCACCCAGGCAATAAATTTTCATTAAGCCCGAAAGTATTAGATTTAGGGGCACATTATCTTGAATCCTTATATCTCCCGGACCTAGCACACCCCATTCTTGTTAAAATTGCTGCGGAAGTTAAGGAATCAACCAATCTTGCTATTCTGGATCATACGGAAATTGTGTATATTTCAAGGGTTAAGGCAGCCGATCGAATCATTGGCTCTACCTTACACATCGGATCAAGATTGCCTTACTATGCAACCGCATTAGGAAAAGCCCTGGTTGCCTGGCTGCCAGAAGAGGAAAGAAAAAACCTGTGGAACTCAGTAAAAGTGGAGGCATATACACCCAAAACCATCACAGATTTCGATAAACTAGAAGAAGATTTTGAGAATTGCAGAGTGCGAGGCTATGCCGAGGGATGCGATGAGCTTGAGATTGGCCTTCGTTCGATCGCGGTCCCTATTTTCAACTGGCAGGGAGAGCCTATAGCCGCCATGAATATCTCCACCAATTCGATGAGGTCATCAGAAGAGAAAATCAAAAATGTATACTTGCCTGCTCTTCTGGAAGGTGCGGAAGAATTGAATAGACAAGTGAGGTTTCATAAATTATAAAAAAACGGGTATAAAGGCAAAAAACCTTTATACCCGTTTTATTCCATTAATATTTTGTTCTGCTTCATCTATGGCACGCTCCATCGAATTACATGGTTCCCTCATCATTGGCCCATGACCGGTTGCAAGCAAAGAAGGTTGGTATTCGTATAATTTTTGTGCACTTGCCAAAGCAACTTGCTTGTTCCATGTGCCCAAAGCAGGGTATGGAAATGATGGACGAAGCTGACCAGCTACAGCGATACCTCCTTCTGTCTGAAAAGAGTCACCAGCGATCAAAGCTTTGTTCCGCGTGTCAAAAAAAGATATGGAACCGGGTGTATGTCCTGGAGTTGCCAACACAAGTAAAGACTTAATCCGGTCACCCTCTTGAATTAACATGTCTGCCTTTGTTTTTACATGTTTAGGTATAGTTCCCCTTATTGGAGTTTGTGGCTCATCTATATCTAAAGTTAGGTCTCCCGATAACAGACGAGACTCTCGACTAGAAATATAGAATTGGACATTAGGAAAAGCTTGTTTAATCGAATCGAGTCCTCCTATGTGATCGTGATGTGCATGGGTTAATGCAATTCTTGTAATTGGCTTATTAATCTTTGCAGCAGCTTCCATAATTCCCCGATAACTTTCAGAGATACCAGTATCAATCAACGTTAGTTCATCATCCTCTTCTACCAAATAACAATTTACAGACAAAGACTCGTTCTTAAAAAAAGTTATTTGGTACAACGAAGATTCTTGAATCATTCTTATAATAAACACCCACACCTTTCAATAAATTAAAAATTCAATTAATGTACACCTTGTTCGTTATTGATTATAATGTTCATATATAGTAGAAACAATCTTCAATCTACGTCTATTTGTACGTTAACAGACAAAGTGCTGCGGATTGTTCAAAAAGGAGTAATCAAGATGACTGAAAAAATAGCAGATAGACGAGTCAAACGTACTCGTACCATGCTTATTGATGCTTTACTTGATCTTATGATTGAGAAAGGATACGAACCCATAACTGTTCAAGATATCATTGATCGTGCTAATGTTGGAAGGTCAACTTTCTACTCCCATTATTCTGATAAGGAACAGCTCCTCTTAGACAGTATCTATCAGCTGCAGGATTACCTTGTGCAACAAAAAACAGAGTACCCAGCTCTAAATGAATGGAGACATTTCAAATTTGGGTTCAGCCTTGCGATGCTGCAGCATGTACAGGGTTACAAACGGTTATATAGGGTAACTGTCGGAAAGCAAAGAGGAGCGATTGTGGAGCATCACATGAAACAAATGTTGGCGAAAATAATCCGTGATGACGTTGAGAGATTAATGGAGAATACGAATGTAATGATTCCACCTGAGATTGCGGTTGAATATATCGTAAGTACATTTTTTTCTTTGTTAACGTGGTGGATGGATCAAAATAATCCATGTTCAGCAGAAGAGGTAGATCGAATGTTTCACAAACTCACATTTTCCGGATTGTCTGGCTGATCTTGAAAATACAAAAGCACTCCATTTTGATTCACATACAAAATGGAGCGTTTTTCTACAAATTTAACGTTTCGTTCACTATTACTGCACAACCATACGCAAATCTTCTTTTTTCACCCATCCTATTACCTTCAAACCTTGATAGATTGCGAGTGAAATAATAATAGGAAGAATCACACCAACCGCAATATAAATTGAAAAGACAACTGCCCCTTGATTCGCCAAAATATTGATTGGAGCAATTAAGGAATTCAGACCAAGACCTGCAAGCTGATACGGAACTTGGAGGTTAAATATCATCGTTGCAATCGGCGCACAAACCACGGCGGCAATAAACGGCGGAATGACAAGACGCGGATTCTTTACGATATTCGGGAATTGAACCTTTGGTGTAATTAAGGATTGTGCGATATTAGCACCAATATCATTTTGTCTTAAAGACATCGCCGTGAATCCGGCAAATTGAGCAGTACACCCGATCAGGGCAGCTGCACTTGAAACCGGGTCAAGCTGCAAGGCTATCGCAATAGCAGCAGATGATGCCGGAGACATTAAGAAAATACTCCATACAAGAGAGATTACCATTGGTCCTAATAGAGGAGAACCTTCAACAGATGCCGCAATCTGGGCACTGAGCCATTCAAGTAAAGGTGTCGTAATCATTGCTAAAAACACGCCAGATACTCCCCCTGCAAGCACAGCCGCAAAGGGAATCGCCATCATATCGAGTTTCGTCTTTCCTGTTACACGCTTACCTACCCAAGTTGCAATCAAAGCCGCTAAAACCGCACTAAGCGGCTGCCCTGTTACTAAAGTAACGCCACCATCTTCCGTTAGCCGAACTGCACTAGCCCCAATCGAACTGCTGGCCATTGCACTAAAAATAACGAGTGTATTTCCGCCAAGCTGGTAAGCAATCCCCGCTCCAATCGCAGGCGCCAGCATAAGCTGTGTCGCTTTCCCAATCGTATTAAATCCTTCCCATCCGGTAAAGGTACCAAAAGATTCGATTAAAAGGCCGATCCCAAGAGTAACCAATACAGCATTAGCAAGTCCTTGCGAAGCCTTATACGCACGGTCAACCAAATATTCCTTTGTAGATTGTTTCATCATGTATGCTCCCCTCAAGCTGAATCAAAATTAAGCTAACTTTCCATGAAAAAAATTATCTAACATATACGATATGTAATATATCGGAGTAAAAAAAAAAAAAAAAAATAAAAACCGACTCCAAAATGAGTGTTATTTTATGAGTCGAAAGGGTAAATCTATTAAATAATAGTAGTCCTTTTTGATCCCCTCTCTATCAAATTTTTTATAATAGTATAATTGTTTTCAGACAAAGTCAATAATTATTTCAATTCTGATATATTTAAAACGCTTTCAATTTTGGGTTTTAAGTTTTAAATGGTTTTTTGTATTATTATTCCAAAATAGAAACGTCAAGAGACACAGGGACAGGTTTCTCGTCCCATAAAAAGTGCCTGCTTCCGCAATAATCCTTAACTTGTGGACACAAGTAATGTAGGTAACCAATCTAATCTATTAAGCCCTGATAAATACAAAAGCAGACCTTGCATTTTTAGGCTAAGGTCTGCTTTCCATTTCTACGCCTGAAGTTGGATTACAGATGCATTAGATGGCCTTTTCTTTAGGCTCAGCATAAAGATAAAGGATACACAATATAGGACAGCCAGGTAGGTCATAGCCATGGTCATATCATAGTTTTGCAGTAGATAGCCTACGAGAATAGGTGATAATCCTCCTAATGCTCGTCCGAAATTAAAAATCGTGTTCGTGGCCGTGCTTCTAATTTGCACAGGATAATAACTGCTGATTAATGCCCCGTAGCCTGCAAACATTCCATTTGAAAAGAAACCTACAATGGCACCGCCAATTAATACACCTGCACTGCCTTCTGCATAGGAATACAGAAATACCGCTGATGCTGAGGCCAGAAGGAAAATCCCGTAAGAACGTTTTGCCCCAAAACGATCCATAAATTGTCCAAAAGTCAGCATTCCTATAATCATTCCAACCGCTGTACTAATTGTCCAAATCGCTGAACTTGAAACTGATAATCCTTGTGATTGCTGCAGCATAGACGGGAGCCAAATCATCAAGCCGTTATATCCAGCTATTTGAACAGTTGCCATTACAGCTAAAGCAATTGTAGTAAATGCTCTTCTAGGTGTATCAAACAATTGAAGCAGTTTTCCTTTCTCCTGTTTGTCTGCATCCTTTTTCTCCTTCCGGCTTGCCAGCCATTCTGGAGATTCATCCAAGTTTTTCCGGACAATATAAGCAAAAATAACGGGAAGGATTCCAACAAAAAACAAGGCTCTCCATCCTAAAGTTGGCAGAAGAATAGCGCTAAGCAGGGCTGCAAGAATGACACCGAATTGAGCACCAATACTTACATACGAAGACGCTCTTCCTTGTTTATGCTTTGGCCACGCCTCTGCTACGAGAGCCATTCCAATTCCATACTCTCCTCCGGCTCCAAGACCTGCAATAAATCTGGATGCATACACCTGCTCAATACTAGTAGCAAATCCCGTTAAAGCAGTACCTACTGCAAATAATATAATGGTATAAGTAAAAATCCGTACGCGACCGAACTTATCTGCTAAAATCCCAAAGACGATTCCGCCCAGAAGCATTCCGATATTAGTAATAGAAGAAATCAGACCGCCCGTTGCCAAATCAATGTTAAAATGGGCAACAATCATCGACATGGCAAAGGAAATAAACATAATGTCCATGCCTTCTAAAGTTAAGCCTGCGACTGATGCGACAACTGTTTTATTACGATAATTCATCTTGTGTTCCACCCTCCAGCATGATTTTATTCGTCTCTTTCTGTTTGGAAGGAATGGACCTATAAACTGATTTCAAAATCAATCCATTCTCCTTTTAAGCCTCACCGGACTTGATTTAAAAGAGTTCTAGCCATAGTTAATCTTTTAAACATAAAAAATACCCTCCTGTCCAGAGGACAAAAGGGCATAGATGTACATAAATATACAAAACAACATCCTATCATTCCGCCACCCTTTTCAGCCTCTCTGGACCGAATTAAAAGGTACTATTATGTTGATTTAATACTAGCATGTTCAAAAATAGGTTTCAATACTAATACACTATTTCCAATAATATACTTATATTTCAATTACATACGAGGTAATTTCTTTTATTTTTGAGTTTTTACCAATACTGGGCTTTCACTATACCGATTCATGGAATAAATCATGCTTTAATAACTTTTGAGTAATAGTTGGTAAAAGGATCTCTACAGTAGTTCCCTTATCTAAAATACTATGAACGAGTATTTCCCCTTTGTGACTTTCAATAATTTTGAAGCAAGTCATTAGTCCCAAACCTGTACCTTTTTCCTTCGTTGTATAGAACGGTTCTCCAAGTGTGGGTATGCGCTCTTCAGGAATACCAATTCCTTCATCTTCAATACTAATAGAAATTTTCCCGTTCACTTTTTCCTTTGCTCTTATATTAATATTTCCACCCTTTGGCATAGCCTCAATCGCATTTTTTATAAGATTAAGGAAAACTTGTTTTAGTTGATTTTTTTCACAGCTGACCATAGGCAGATCACTATCAAAATCCAAAAAAATTTGCACATTGTTCAGCAGTAACTGGTTATTAACGAGAGTTATAATATCTTTAATCAATTCCCTGATATCCTGTTCCACAAAAACAGCAGTTGAGGGTTTGGCAAGAACTAGAAACTCTTCAACGATTGCATTAATCCTTTCCAACTCATCTAAAACAATACCAAAGTATTCTCTTTTATTATCATTGGTATTTAATAATTGGATAAAACCTTTTACAGAAGTTAACGGGTTCCGTATTTCATGAGCAACCCCAGCAGCCATTTGCCCTAACAATGCAAGTTTCTCAGACTTTTGGATCATGCGATCGATTTGTTCCTTCCTTTCAGTAATATCCTTGCCGATGGAAAGTATCGCTTCTCCTTCACCAAATACAATATAAAGGGAAGATACTTCAAAGTAGAATGTAGATCCGTCAAAACGCTTTAATTGATATTCAGTGCAATTTAAAGGCATTTTCATTTTCTTTATCTGCTTATTTCTTTCCTCGATCCGGGGTTTATACTCATCAACACTAAAATCAAAAATAGACTTACCGATTATTTCTTCCTTACTGCGGGCTCTAACCATGGAAACAGTAGCATCATTTACATATAGAATTTTGTTATTACTGTGAATAATAACCGATTCAGGCAATGAATTGAGTAATTGTTTATAGCTATTTTTACTAGCACGAGCTTTTTTCCCAAAGTGTCGTGCTCTATCATATTGACATCCTACAAACCATGCAATAAGAGTGAACATATAAAAGTCAAATGTAAAGAATTTTTCACCGTATATGACTTTCTGGTACAGGGTAAAAAGAATCGATATCATAACCAAGATAATTTGACCTGATTTATTCATGGATATTTGTCCCCGCAGAAGGTAAATTTTTCTATATAATAGCATACAATGAGACCAATGATTCCCCCAAAATTTATAATATAGTCAAAAATTTTCATTTTAGTAGTTCAAAAGTCTTTGTTTGT
Source organism: Bacillus oleivorans (assembly GCF_900207585.1). Classification (GTDB taxonomy): domain Bacteria; phylum Bacillota; class Bacilli; order Bacillales; family JC228; genus Bacillus_BF; species Bacillus_BF oleivorans. Next base: position 341,295 of record NZ_OAOP01000004.1, read on the forward strand.
CTGGTTGGTTCTTTTAGCAAGATATCAACACCACTTACGGAGTTGGTAACGGTATTATAAGAGAAGATTAAAAAGTTTGGTAAGCTCAAAAATAGAAATAAGGGAGCACTTATAATAATAGAAAAAAGTGAGATGGTTGGATTAGTATATCCCCTATCTCACTTATATTAAGACTAATATTAATTACATCAAAGTCCATATTAGTCATTGTTCTAATGCTTTTATGAAAGATTCAGTATTTAATTCACTGTCAGGAAAATTATATGCAACTAAACAATATTCCTAGCTCAATTTATTTCTTCTTTTCGTCACAGCCTCACAAACTACACCATACATACACCCCACACCTTCATTCGAAGCCTCAAAGTGAAAGGCATCTTCAGGTGAAATGCCAAATCGGCCCGCTTCTTTGCCCGCATCCATGTTGGCTGCCATGAAAATAAATTCCCAACTGTATTTTTCCTGCTGGTGCCGGATCAGTTCGTTGACTTTTTTATATGTGAATTCACGGCTTGCATTTTCATATCCATCCGTTGTAATAACGAATATCACTTTCCCCGGTCTTTGTTCTTCTTTCGTCTGTGACAGCCTGTGCCCCACATTGATAATGGTTTTTCCGACTGCATCCAACAGGGCGGTCGACCCTCTCGTGAAATATTCCTTCTCTGTTAGTACCGCTTTGCTTGCATCGATTCCATCCCATAACACCTCATATTGGTCATCAAACAGAACAGTTGTAAGAATGGTTTCGCCTTCTAATTCGCACTGCCTTTTAATAAAGGAATTATACCCGCCGATTGTATCACTTTCCAGTCCCGACATCGACCCGCTTCGATCGAGCAAAAAAATAATCTCAGTTAGCCTGTTATTCATATTGCCTACCATCCTTTTCTATTTGTCATGGTATAATCATAGCAACGATATTCCATGATTAGGTCGCCTGGAAAGCGACATTTTCGGAGGTAGACCGTATGCTTGATAAACAGCTTTTACTAGAGATTGAAACATATATAAACAACCATTTATCTATACTCAAGTTAAATGATCATATCGAACTCTACGCTCCAAAAGAGAGCATCCATTATGACCTTGAAGAAACTGAACTTGAAAACTTTATTAAATCAAAGCGAAAACCTACATTTACGCAGGTCTTGTTTCAATTTATAGACCAGAACGGAGCCAGTGATTCAGAAGTTTATAAAAAAGCCGGTATCGACCGAAGACATTTTTCTAAAATTCGTTCCAACTCAAACTACCATCCAAAGAAAAATACCGTGTTCGCTCTGGCCTTTGCATTAGAACTGACTCTGGAAAAAACGGATGAACTTTTAAGCACCGCCGGGTATTCCCTCTCAGAAAGTGAGACCTCCGATTTGATCATTCAGTTTTGTCTGGAGAAAAAGATGTATGATATCGACCTTGTGAATCAGGCATTGGAGTATTTTAGTGAGAAACCGTTGATTTAAGTATTTCTCTTGTCTCCCTTTTATTGATCCATGCTCATCTATAAAAATCTATAAAAATAAAACAGAAGCATTAGATGATTGCTTCTGTTTTAAAATATTTTTGTAGAACTTTATGATTCCAATCCTAATTTTTTATGTGTTTCGGTAAGCCAGCCAACCAATTGTTCTTCTGTCATCGACTTTAGCATTTCAATATGATCATCAATAGCATGATACCACATTTTTGCTTCTGCAACAGATGGATCTTCATTTTTTACGGTAAAACCGCAATTGCATGTTAATTCTTTCATTTCTTTTCTCTCCCTTTCAGAGCTTAATGATATTTTATTAATTTTGCTCTACATAATTTTTGAGCAATGTGCCAAGCAGATGTTTCCAGCCTTCAGAATGTTCTTGTTCCCAATTTTCTTCGATGGTCCCAGAGGCAGTATGGGAAAGCTGCAGCAAAGTTCCCCCGTCCTTCTCTAAAAGCCGGTACGTATAAGCACTGTGTACCGCCCCTTGCATTCCTAAATGACCATAAAGACGGATTTCTTCTGGAGCGTTCACATAGTAAACTTGGCCCCAAACTGCTCCTTCATTGTCACCCCATTTTTCGATAAATTGCCCTCCTGGAACAGGATGGAACGTGAACTGAGATGGTACCCCTTGTGGTGCCAAACGAAATTCCCACCAATCTCCGGCACGCTCCGTTAACGCTTTAAAAACCTGTTCACGTGCAGCATTCATGAATACTTCTTGTTCAATACGGAAAACTTGTGCTTTTTCTGTTACTGCCATAGAAAAATCTCCTCCTTTTTCTTCAACAACTGATCGCAAACTTAAAAGTGAATTAGCAGCTGTTTGCATATATTTTCCAACCCAGCGGTTATGCATTTCTTGAAGTGGGATGACGTTAAGAAAATTACGTCTAAATTTTCCTTCACGCCTTACTACTACCAAATGGGCTTCCTCCAAGATCGTCAAATGTTTCATAATCGCATACCTTGAGACCTCGGGAAAGTAATCATTTAGCTCACCCGTTGTTTTAGCTGATTGCTTGAGAATATCTAAAATCCGCCTTCGAATTGGGTGACCCAACGCTTTAAATAGTGTGGAAAGCTCGTCTTCCATTACGACATCCTTTCGTTGGTAATCGGATAAATCACCTCACACACAACATGTGACTAAAAGGTAACTTATTGTATGTGACCTTATGGTAACATGTCTGGTGACAATGGTCAAGTAACCAAAAAATGTTTCTCCATATTATTTTCATCAGGTTGCCGTTTTCTTATTAATAAAGTTTTAAAACGGTTCTTGGACTATCGAATATATGTAAAATGTTTTTAAAATTTTCAGTTTGAACTTTCATCGTGAATAAAAAAGTGATAACATTTTCTTAATTTTATAAATTTATAGTGTTACTTCTGTCTATAGGGGGAAAATCACATGAATGACTTCCTAACATTTTTATTGCTATCTCTGTTTGTTGTGATGAGTCCGGGGATCGATACGGCTTTGATTACGAAGAGAACAATTTTGGACGGGAAAAAGGATGGATACAGAATTGCCTTAGGCATTACCCTGGGGTGTTTAGTTCATACCCTTGCAGCTGCGTTCGGTCTTTCAGCGATTCTCCTTCAGTCTGCGGTTGCCTTTGAAATTGTGAAGTATGTCGGTGCCATCTATTTAATTTATCTTGGGGTCTCTTCATTTATCACGTTTAAAAAGAAAAAGGATATGCACCAAGTCGCAAATCAAGACAAACTTTCAAAAAAATCAGCATTTAAACAAGGATTCCTTTCGAATGTATTAAATCCAAAGGTGGCCATGTTCTTCCTTACGTTTTTACCGCAATTTGTGAGTACAAATTCTGAAGCAACTGTCCAGCTCATCATTATGGGTGTCATTTATACACTTCTATCGATTACCTGGTTTTTTATATTTGTCTTCTTTATTAACTATTTACGGAAATGGCTGATGTCTGCTAGAGTCCAATCTGCAATGGATAAAGTAACGGGCGCCGTGTTAATTGGATTTGGTTTGAAGCTGGCTTTAGAAAAGCAGCATTAAAAAGTTACTGTATAACAGAACGAAGAAATCCAAAGATTCCTTTCCGGTCAAAAAGAGGCTGTCCCAAAAGGTCGTTGAAAAACGACTATTTAGGGGCCAGTCTTCGTTGTTCATACTTAATTTTTTCCACTCTGTTGATTGGAGCGGAAGGCGCGAAGACTCATTTCCACTGCCTCACAGAAAAGATTTTACTCATTTTATCAAGTAGCAGTGGAAAGTGGGAGTACGGGACAGGGGAGACCCCGCAGGAGAGAAGCGACGAGGAGGCTCTCCGTACCGCCCGCGAACCGTAAGCGCCTGGAGCGGAAATCAACAGACATATTTAGTAGACCAATCATAGAAAAGAGGGTGCCCCTAAAAGTTATACTTTTGGGACAGCCTCTTTTTCTAATACATTCCTCAACTTCCCAATCCCCTCAATCGTAACCTCCACCACATCCCCAGACTTTAACCATTGCTGCTTTTCCTCAGGATACCCGAGGATCACACCCTCTGGGGTACCTGTGAAAATAAGATCGCCTGGTTTCAGAGTCATATGTTTCGAAATATAGCTAATAATCGCTGCACAATTAAAGATCATATATTGGGTGTTGGAAGATTGTCGGACTTCCCCATTTACTTTCGTTTCGATATGTAAATGAGTTGGATTCACTTCATCTGCTGTTACAAGGTACGGCCCAACCGGAGCAAACCCATCTAAGGATTTCCCCAGCAGCCATTGGCTTGTCGTAAACTGCAGGTCTCTCGCTGAAAGATCATTCCCGGTACTGTAGCCAAATACATAGGATAATGCCTCTTCTTCAGAAACATTCTTTGCTTCTTTCCCAATTACGACGACTAGCTCCGCTTCGTAATCAATCTTCTCCGCATTTTTAGGAAGAGGAATGACTTCATTATGAGCGGCTAATGCATTCCCGTATTTACTAAAAAGGATTGGGGTTTTCGGTATGTCTTGAATTTTTGCTTCCTCTACATGGCTTACATAATTTAGCCCTACACAAATAATTTTCTCAGGATTAATCACACTTGGCAGAAACTCAAGATCATCCTCATTTTCAAACATAGATGGTTCAGTATGATGTGCACGCTCTGCCAACTGTTTTATACCAGCAAGATCCTTTTTCTTAATAAAATCTATGATTCTATCTGGAACTTCTACCTGAAATGTTTGCCCTGCTTTTTTCAAATTAAGTATACCTTGATCCGTTTTTACCCCTAAAAAACTCTGCTGATCCTTTTTAAAATTCACCAGTTTCATTTCTTCTTCTCTCCCCTCAGAACCTAGTTCGTATTACGAAATACTTCTATAGATATATGCGTGATTCCTGCAGGGAATCTCAGAGCTTGCACTAAAAAGGGACTTAGGACCGAAAATTATGTCCTAAAGCCCCCGCTATTTTATTACTCTAACAGTCCTAATAGGATATATTCACGAATCATTACTCCGCCCGTTATAGGCAACTGATTCATTTTTTGAAACCTTTTCACTGCCTTTTCTGTTTCTTCATCATATATCCCATTAATCCTTCCGTAATACAAGCCCAATCCCTTTAATCTTTCTTGCACTAACAGAACTAAATTCCCTTTTGATCCGAGGGACAGGTTTTTGAATTCTCCTTTTCCCCTGCCTGTCACAGGACCATAGATATGGACAATTGTCCCTTCCGGAATGAGATTGAACAAGTCCTCCACATCTTCGTTACGCATACGAATACAGCCGCTGCTTACATTTTTTCCAATTAGCTGCGGTTTATTGGTACCATGTATACCATATTGGCCCCAAGGAACATTTAATCCTAACCATCTAGTTCCAAAGCCGCCTCCCCAGGAACTTGATTTGCCAGTTACCTTAAAAATCCCAATAGGAGTTGGATTATCCTCTGTCCCTGAAGAAATCGGATATCGGCGGATGACTAGGTCATTTTGGATGACAAAGAGTTCATTTGACCACAGATCGACTTTTATTTGAACTAATGCCTGACTTTCCGCATTGGCCCAAGTACTGGCGGAAAAAGCTATGAATATAAAAATGACGACAGCAACTAATGTTCTTATTTTACCAAGATACATAACACGTCCTTCTTTCTTACTAACTGATTAAAATCAAACAATATATAAAAAATCTGTCCTTACAAGAATCTGCTAAAACAAAAGATTTAATTCGATTAATTTTATTTTTTACGTTTTTTCATCGACGCCAAAAAGTTCCAGTATTGAGGAAACTTGCTGAAAATAATGGCAAATAAAAAAAGGGGTATCCCCCTTTTAAAAACTATCCATATTAGCAACCGCAAACGAATGCCGCACCTACAATAATCAACAGGATGAATAAAACAACGAGCAGGGCAAAACCTCCGCCGTAACCATATCCAGCCCCAGCAACCCCATCACTCATTTTTGGACACCTCCCTATATATTTGTGATTAGTCTATGTAACAACCCAATAAATCGAAATGGGTAAATACCTATTTCTAGGCATTTTGGGCACATTTTAAAAATGGACTAACTCTACTCGCAGAAATATTTTGCCAAAAGTAAAACACCTACTCACAAAAGTAGGTGTCATTAGGGTGTACATGTTAAAGGAGGTGATATATCTACCATATGATATGGAACAGACATCCAGTAAGTGCCAGTAATAACCTAAAAATTTTGTTTTTAAATCAGCTTTACTTAAAGGCATCTGGAAAAACTTGAATATCGATTCCAAAAGCAAGCGGCATTAAATAGTAAGCCGTTAAAGTTACTAAAACAATACCTACCATATTTAAGTAAAATCCTGCTTTGGCCATATCCGGAATTCGCAAGTAACCTGAACCAAATACAACCGCGTTTGGCGGAGTTGCTACAGGCAGCATAAAGGCACAGGATGCCGCCAGACCAGCGGCTACCATCAATGCAAGCGGATGAACATCCACTGCTAAGGCAAGTGCTGCCATGATCGGATACATCATCGTTGCAGTTGCTGTATTCGATGTAATCTCAGTTAAGAAAATAACTAGCGTAGTAATGACAATTACTACGACTAAGAGTCCCACCCCTTGTAATGCAGTCAGCTGAGTACCAATCCACTCTGATAAGCCAGAAGAGGTGAATCCAGCTGCGATGGCGAGACCGCCGCCAAACAATAATAGAATTCCCCATGGAAGTTTGACTGCACTTTCCCAATTTAACAAATGATCTGCTTTTATAGTTCTTGTCGGAATTAGGAATAAAATGATTGCTGCTAAGATGGCGATAATCGCATCATTCATTCCTGGGAGAATATGGTCTATGATAAACGTTCGTGATATCCAAGCAAAAGCTGCAATAATGAATACCGTAAATACCATTTTTTCCTCGTATGAAGCCGTACCTAATTTTTTCTTTTCTTCATCAATAATTCCTCTTCCTCCCGGAAGTTCTTTATACTTCATCGGAAAAGCCACTTTTACCAGGTAGAACCAAGATACAAAAATAAATATCCAAGCAAATGGAACCCCAAAGATCATCCATTGTGCAAATGAGATTTCAACCCCATACATCTCATTGATCGTTCCAGCTAATATCGCATTTGGCGGTGTTCCGATTAATGTAGCCATTCCGCCGATTGAAGCCGCATATGCAATCCCAAGCATTAAAGCTTTCCCAAATCCAAAGTTTTCTTTTGAAATATCAGCATTAGGATTATCTTTTAATGCATCTGAGACTTGATAGATAATGGCCAAGCCAATCGGTACCATCATCATCGCTGTTGCCGTATTGGATATCCACATGGATACGAAGCCTGTCGCAACCATAAAACCGAGAATAATTCGATCCGTATTTGTTCCCATTACAGAAATAATATTGATGGCAATCCGTTTATGCAAATTCCATCTTTCCATTGCTATGGCAATCATGAACCCGCCCATAAAGAGAAAGACTGTATCATTACCGTAAGAGGAAGTGGTTGACCCAATGTCCATTCCGCCTGTTAAAGGGAATAAAATAATCGGCAATAGCGCCGTGGCAGGGATGGGAATAGCTTCTGTCATCCACCATACAGCCATCCAAATAGTACTCGCTAATATAGCACGTCCTTCCACTGATAGTCCTTCGGGAGAGAAAAATAGTAAGGTTAACAAAAATAAAAAAGGTCCTGACATTAGGCCAGCCAGTTGAACAGGTGTATAGCTTCTTTTATGATTTCCGCCATTTCCATTTCCGCTGCTGCCTGCATTCGTTAAACTGGAAGACTTTTTCCCAATCTCCCCTTCTTGTTCCTGGAATGGCTTCACAAAAAAACGAAACATGTCTTTTACTTGATCATGTTTCTCCCATAACCAATTCCATGTTCCGGTTATCATTTTTCAACCCCCTAATTGAAGCTCTTTTCTTTCGACCTCAGTAAACACTCGTGACCTAGTCAAAAATCGCTTGCCTTCTGGTCCTTCGAGAGAAAACATGCCGCCTCTCCCATCTACAACATCGATGATAAGCTGTGTATGCTTCCAATATTCATATTGATCTTTGGACATATAAAACGGAGTATCTCCTAGTTCTCCTAATAAGACATCGGATTCACCGATACGGAATTCATCTCGCGGATAGCACATGGGAGAACTGCCATCACAGCAGCCGCCAGATTGATGAAACATCAACGGCCCATGAATGGTCTTTAATTTATTGATAAGAGCAAGTGCCTCATCCGTCGCCTTAACACGTTCTACCATTGTATGCCTCCTTCTTTAAATTTTGGAAAGGAGCTATCCCGCTTGAGATAGCCCCTGTTTATTAAAATAACCCTATTGCATTTTCACTGTAGCTGATCAGTAAGTTCTTCGTTTGTTGATAATGCTCGAGCATCATTAAATGTGTTTCTCTGCCAATTCCTGATTTTTTATATCCGCCAAACGCAGCATGTGCAGGATACTGATGGTAGCAATTTGTCCATACACGCCCTGCTTGAATTCCTCGGCCAAAACGGTAAGCCGTATTAATATCTCTTGTCCAGACCCCTGCTCCTAATCCATATAACGTATCATTCGCCATTTCTAACGCTTCTTCCTTATCCTTGAACGTCGTTACTGATAATACCGGTCCAAAAATTTCTTCTTGGAAGATTCGCATCTTGTTATGTCCTTTGAAGATCGTCGGCTGTACATAAAATCCGTTCGCAAGCTCGCCTTCGAGTTTATTGACGTTCCCGCCAATTAATACTTCTGCTCCTTCTTGCTTGCCAATATCGAGATAAGAAGTGATTTTTTCCATCTGCTCTTGGGAAGCTTGAGCACCCATCATCGTTTCGGTATCGAGCGGATGACCAATTTTAATTTGTTTCACGCGCTCAATGGCCCGGTCCATAAAAGCATCATAAATATCTTCATGAATGAAGGCACGTGATGGACATGTACATACTTCACCTTGGTTTAAGGCGAACATCACTAGTCCTTCGACCGCTTTATCTAAAAAGGCATCATCTTGTTCCATCACATCTTTGAAGAAAATATTCGGCGATTTTCCGCCAAGCTCCAATGTCACCGGAATAATATTTTCAGAAGCGTATTGCATAATTAAACGGCCAGTCGTCGTTTCACCTGTAAAGGCAATTTTGGCAATGCCGCTATTTTGCGCGAGCGGCTTCCCTGCTTCAACACCAAATCCATTCACTACATTGACAACTCCTGGCGGCAATAAATCTTGAATTAATTCAAGTAACACATGAATGGAAGCTGGGGTTTGCTCAGCTGGTTTTAAGACGACACAGTTACCGGCTGCAAGAGCAGGAGCAAGCTTCCACGTTGCCATTAATAAAGGGAAATTCCACGGAATAATTTGCCCTACGACTCCAAGTGGCTCATGGAAATGATAGGCCACAGTATCATTGTCAATTTGACTGATTTTGCCTTCTTGAGCACGAATCACCCCAGCAAAATAACGGAAATGATCGATGGCAAGCGGCAGATCGGCTGCCAGTGTTTCGCGTACTGCTTTCCCATTGTCCCAGGTTTCGGCAACTGCAAGCATTTCTTTGTTTTTTTCCATACGGTCGGCAATTAGGTTTAAAATACGTGCTCGTTCCGCAACGGACGTTTTGCCCCATGTATCCTTTGCGGCATGAGCAGCGTCCACTGCGAGCTGAACATCTTCTTTCGTGCTTCTCGCAATCTCACAAAATACCTCGCCATTGACAGGGCTAATATTTTTAAAATACATGCCTTGAACTGGTGGACAATACTCCCCGCCAATGAAATTGTCATACCGCTCCTTAAATGTTACGAGGGAACCTTCAGTATTTGGATTTTTGTACCTCATCAATTTCTCCTCCTTCTATCGCAAACGCTTACAATAAAAATATGATAAAAAATCATGAAGTAGTCCTATTAATTTAAATTAGTCCCCGATATTCATTACTTTTCAATTGATAAACATCATTAAGTGAGCTGACAGTAGCATTCATAATCATCCAGTTAAAGGACAAGCAAAATGTGTTATTTCTGCTTTTTTAAATAATTAAGCTAATTAATGTTGGATTTCTAATTGAGTCAAAAACGTTTCAAGTGCAAGCCGCAGTTCGTTTGGTTTACTAAGCATTGGCAAATGCCCTGCGTCCAGGACTTCAACATTTTGCGGGACGAGATTGACGATCATTCTATTTTGCATGGTCGGATGAAGTTCATTGTCCTTCATTAATTTCACATAAAGTTTTGATACATTTGGCACTTGAACTCCCACCCGTTCGGTATACAACTGAATCGACTCCGGAACAAATCCGCTTACGATAGCTGCTGCCTGCTCGGATGTAAGATCATTACAAAGCCCCTTGCGAATGGCTGCCTCAGGCGGTTTTGTACCAAAGATACGGATTAGAACACCCATCAATAGACGTCTAGCCAATGGATATACAGAAAAAAAGGACCTTCCCTGATCTGGGATTACTGCACCGATAGCCACCATCCCAACCAGACGCTCTGACATCTCATGAGCCACTTTAAGTGCAAGGACACCGCCAAGCGAGTGTGCGACAATAACAAATCTTTTCACCTCCCACCCTTCAATCTGCCGTTTGATCGACACAGTATAGTCTTGAAGAGTCAGATTTTTTCTCTCATTTTGCTGCGGAAAATCAATGAGTAAAAAAGGATACTTAAGCCCCGCTGTAACCTGTTCCCAAATTCGGCTGTCCAAACCCGCACCATGAATAAAAACAAGACCGACCTGTTTATTGCCCTTCTTATCAAGGTTATTCATCATTTTTTCCTCCCTGGATCCTTTGAATTGCAAATGGCCATACTATGCACTTTATTGTAAAAAAACTTCCCTGACAGGAATGGTCAGTGAGTTTTTTCTTTTTAAAATGGATTGAGCCGAAAAACGGCCACTATACACCTCCCTTAATATTGGCTATGAAACGATTTTTTGATGATTGTTATTTCGAGTTACTTTAGTAAAAATAAAATGGGATTAATCATGTGAGCTGATAGTAGGCCGTAGCTTGACTAATAGATCCTTGTACAAGTTCTACTACAATCGGACCTTTAATAAAGCTGTTATGATCAGATTTATCACGTAACATGATGAAATGTGTGCATAAGATTTGATTGTCTTTTTTAATCATATTCATAGGGTCATAGCCGTAAATTTGGTAGTTGCCCACTTTTTTAATATGAGGCTTTTTGAAAAAATCATCAAATGCTTGGGTCTTACTGGTCATATATTGCTGGTATGTAACATCGATTTGAGGGTCAGCATTCATATCCATATAAACTAGGTTGCCTGTTTCGATTTGTTTTTCAGCCAGTTTAAAAACAGTTTCTGTTGTTTCCCCGATCTTATGGTTATAAGGAATCCCTAAATCATCTAAAACTAAACATAGAACGGTCCCGATATAATAGGACATCCTTCTAATATCGAATAGGGTGATAGAGGGATTGGAAAGGATATGTAAAAATTTATCCATTCTTTCTTCAAATAATGTGGGCGAGAGATGTCTTAGTGTCTTCGTTCCCATATATTCAGCCATTCCCTCTGCCGTTTCGGTTAAATATTCAGATTGAATCATGTCACCGATTATGGTTTCCCGCTTCTTCCGGATTACGATAAACTGCCGGAAAAGCTCTGCCTTTTTATCTTTGCCCCTCTCTTTGTAAGCTTCTACTAGAAGCTTATTTTCATGGAACTTCAATTGATAGTTTTCCAGGTTGTTCGGATAATCCAGCATTATTAAGTTGTTGGGAAAGCGAGTTTCCTGATTCTCATATTGGAAGGCATGGAACATTTCATGGACGATATTGGCAGCCAATACAAGAGGGTTCTCCAGATTTGGATTCTCTACTTTCCATATGGCAATGAATTCCCCATTATATTGGATACTCGTATTTCCAATGAAACTCGATTCATATGGAATCACACGGTCCTCAAAATAAATCTCCTGGTCGTTATATAAGGCAAATGTAAAATTTGAAAAGCCTGGCCAGAGTTCGTTAAATGAGATATCTTTTAAAGCATGAAAAACGTTTGCATATAACTCCCTCATTTCATACCCCTCCCATTTCTATTTTTCGCAAAGATTAACCCCTCGGCTTTCATGCGGTAAATTCGACAAGAATGATCCATGACTCACTTGGATTGTCATAATCATTTTTTTCGGACATACAATCCGTTATTTTCACAAAAACGGGCATTTTGGAAAATTATAGGACATACGTTCCGTTATTTGCTGTGAATCATACAAAAATTGCATGTTTTTACTTAAATAAAGGAACCAGTGTCCTCTAATTCTGAAAATCGGCGATTTTGGCTCAGATAACGGAACCTATGTCCTTTAGCCAAGCCACTATGATTAGTACGACCTGCAAGTGTTGAGTTACCTATGAAATAAAGCTAAAATCAATGCCTATACTGCTCCGTCTGACGATTTGGAATCATAAATGTCACAAGCAAACTGATGACACTAATAATGGCGGCTATTACAAAAACAAAGTGTAATCCATTGGCTATCGCAGCTGTTTCATTCGCTTGATTCAGGTTATGCGAATGGATAACTAAATTTAGGGCCGCACCAAATATAGCGACACCGATCGTTTGGCCCAATGTCCGCAGTAATGTATTCAAGGAACCTGCAGCCCCTCGATTATTTTTTTGTACGGAAGATTGAGTCACAACTGTAAAAATAGTAGATGTGAAGCCAAAGCCTAAACCGATTACCAGAATGATGAGAGCAATGATCCATATGGATGTTTCAGGAGTGATTAGCGTTAATAAGAAAGAGCCGAGTGCAATTAAACTTCCTCCTAAAATAACCACATTTTTCGTGCCAAACCGTGACATCAATCGTGAGCACAGCATCGCACCAACTGGCCACCCTAAGCTCAGCGGCATAATGGTAAATCCAGCTGAGGTTGCCCCCATTCCCAGTACATTTTGTGTCCATAATGGCAAATAAGCCGTTAATCCAATTAAAATCACACTTGTTAAAAAGGCTCCAGCGGTGGATATTGAAACATCCTTAATCTGGAATAACTTCAATGGCATCATTGGCTCAGGATGCTTCCATTGAATCAAGAAAAATACAACAAAGAAAACCAAGGCCGTCCCAAACAAACCAATCAGCTGTCCATGGCTTAATGCAATGCCAGTACCTTCTTCGTTGTTCATCGAAAGCAGCGCAAATAATAAGGCAGTAATGGCAATCGTAAAAGTAACCGCTCCGCCATAATCGATTTGTCTCTTCTTTTTTTCCAAATTCTCTTTAAAATGCTTTCCAATCATCCACATCGAAACTAAGCCAAATGGAAGATTGATAAAAAAGATCCAGCGCCAAGTGAAAAAGTCAACAAGAAAACCGCCGGCTAAAGGACCGAATATACCAGCAATTGCCCACACTGAACTCACTAAACCCTGTATTTTCGCTCTCTGTTCAAAATTATAAACATCCGCAATAATCGTAAAGGTGACAGGGTTAATCGCTCCTGCACCCAATCCCTGAATCGCCCGGAAAAAGATAAGCTGCCCCATGTTTTGTGAGAGACCGCAAGCAATCGACCCAATCAAAAACAGGGTAACCCCAATCATAAAAATCTTTTTTCGGCCAAATAAATCCGAAAGTTTCCCCCAAATTGGAGTCGATACAGATGTCGTCAGTAAATAGATGGCGAAAACCCAGCTCATCAGTGTGAATCCGCCCAAGCTGTCCACAATTTGCGGCATGGCAGTACTGATGATGGTTACTTCGATGGCTGCTAAGAAGGTTGTTATTAATAAAGAAAGCGTAATTTTTCGTAATCCTGTTTGCATTGGTTTCTCCCGTATTTCTAAAACTAATGTTTCTTAAGTAGTAAATGTGTGAGCTTATGCCTCACTCCTCCATAATGTATTAGAAATCCTATTTAATCAATACTCCCCTTTCTTTGGTATTTTGGTAACTGACTTAAAGAATATAATCTTTTTATAATTGTAGAAAAAGTTGGTACTGCCAATGGTATAAGTCAATCTTGTGAAACAAGAGAACCGTCCCCACGTTTCAAAGGTATCCAACCTTTCAGGAAGGCACCACCGTCTGGATGATTACCTGCAACAAGGTCACCTCCGTGTTGCCGAATGATTCTTCGTGAAATAGTCAACCCTAACCCAGCTCCTCCAGTTGAACGATTTCTCGATTCTTCACCACGATAGAGTGGTTCAAAAACGCGTTGGAGCTCCTCCGAAGAGAAACCCTCCCCAGTGTCTCGAACTGAAAAGGTTACTTTGTTACCATCCTTATAGCATTCAACAAAAATCTTACCATCATAAGGTGTATGTCTGACCGCATTATCCAATATATTGTTTATGGCTCGCTCCAATAAGTGTGAATCGCCAAAGATCACGCAATCATCTTCCATATGGTTCACGATGATTGATATATACTTTTGCCGAGCAAGCGGATTCAGGCTATCCATCGACTTCTGTAATACGAGTGGAAGGTTAACAGTGTTTTCTTTAAGTTCCATCTCCATATATTCAGTTTTTGTAAATGTAAAAAGGTCCTCTACAAGCATGTCCAATTGGGCTGTCTTCTCCTTACAAACCGCCAAATACTTTGCAGTTTTTTCAGGTGAATGAGCTATGCCTTGCTCAAGGCCCTCCAAATAACCTCGTAAAGCGAATAAAGGTGTTCGTAAATCATGGGCGACAGCAGCAATTACAAATCGTCGCTCTTCTTCCATTTCCACTTGTTTTTGCGTGGATTTTTTTAGACTATCTACCATAACTTTAAATCCGCCACACACTTCGTTAATTTCTGTGATGCGTGACACAGGTAATGGGACGTCCAAATCTCCTTTTGCGATTTGTCGAACCACTCTGCTCATTTTCTCAAGAGGCTTGAGAATCAGCCTGCGCATCTCATATGCGACAATAAAAAAAGCCAGCAATAGTCCAGTGATGGCCGCAATGTGCTGAACGACTTGAGGATTAGAATCGTTTATGTCGAAACTGAGCGTATTGGTTTCAATCAGCTGTGCTGTTACGAAAAATAACCACGGCATTAAGGGGATAAAAAATATGCTCAGAATGGTAAACGTACGAATGCGAATAGTTTTCATTTTATTCTCCTTTAAAGCGATAGCCTATACCCCATACGTTGACGATTAATTGCGGATTATTCGGGTCGGATTCAATTTTTTCGCGAAGCCGGCTAAGATGAACTCGAATAGTGTGTTTGTCTCCAACTCCGTCCCAAAATTTTTCAAGCAAATGATCATATGAAAAAACATATCCTGGATGCTCAGTAAACAATCGCAGCAATTCATATTCTTTCGGTGTAAGTGAAATGTTTTTCCCATCCACAAACACTTCTCTCGTAGACAGGTTCAGCTTCAGCCGCCCATAATCTAGGATCTTGCTATTGAACCCCTGCTGAAAACTGGAACGTCGTAACACAGCTTTCACTCTGGCAACAATTTCTCCTGGTGAAGCTGTTTTGACTATATAATCATCTCCTCCAAGTGCGAGACCGCGAATTTTATCTACATCATCACTGCGTGCACTCAAAAAAAGGATAGGTACGTTGCTTTCCATCCGAATCTGCCGGCATAACTCGAAACCGTTCTGTCCCGGCATCATGATGTCTAGGATGATACAATCAATTGTACCCTGCTGAAGTACCCCGAGAGCCTGGGTGGTGTCATTAGCGGTTTTCACATGAAAACCGTCATTCTCCAAGAAGTCCTTCAATAGTTCGACTATGCTTTTGTCATCGTCCACGACTAGAATCGTATGTGATTCCTTCACGAAAATCCCACCTCTCCGTTGTTAACTGACCCTAAAAAAAACGTGTCTACCTGAATTAATTTAAGTCTATCACTTTTTCAATCTGCAACAAGCTTAGGTATACGTTTTGTGATGGATTGTGATGGTTTTGTGACTTTTTTATACCTTCCTTCGAGACATTCAATTGTTAATCTTTCATTGTAGAACGATCGGGTTGATCAAGGAGGAAAATTTATGAATATTCAAATTGTATTGTTTGATGGATTTGATTTATTAGACGCTATTGCTCCTTACGAAGTGTTTACTGCTGCTGCGATGTACTCAGACGAGGCAATAACCGTGAAACTTGTGTCTGCTGAAGGTAAACGAATGGTGTCAAGTGGAGTAAATCAGCTAAAGCTTCAAGCAAGCGGAAATCTCGAGTTAACCTGTAAAGGAATCATTCTTGTTCCGGGAGCATCTGGTTCTGTTGATTATAATGGACCAGATTCTGTACCAGTAAAATTAAAACAAGCAGCTGAGACAGAATTAAGTAACCTGCTAAGAGAAGCAATTAAGAAACCGGACATCTTGCTTTCCACAGTATGTGGCGGTTCCCTCATTTTAGCAATGGCTGGTTTATTAGAAGGCCGCCATGCGGTTACACATCATATGGGAATGGGACTCTTGGGTGCCACAAATGCTATTCCAGTCCATGCCCGCATCGTTGAGGATGGAAATCTCGTCACTAGTGGCGGCGTTACTTCGGGGCTCGATCTTGCCCTTTACCTAGTTGAACGAGAATTAGGTCCACGTATCGCACATGCGGTGGAACAATTGTTTGAGTATGAACGCAGGGGTACGGTTTGGAAAGCTGTAGGAAATACACCTAAAGCAAGCCAGCAAGAAGAAGATATAAGTAAAACGGCAAGTGACCACGCAATTAATCAAACTGCTGACAAGGTTCATTTTCAAGGGAAATGGGATACCATCATTTCCACTCCCATTGGGAAACTATCCGTTTTATTTGATTTATCATCTAAGGATGGACGAATAGTAGGAGCAGCAAGGCAAGGAGAGGAAATTGTCCCTTTAGAAAATCCCGAACTAGAGGGGAATCAATTAAAATGGTCCATGAAGGTTACGAAACCCATGCGTCTTACATTAAAATTTAACGTTTGGATAGATGGAAACAACATATATGGTGAAGCAAAAGCTGGGATGCTTCCTGCGTCTAAATTAATGGGACATCGTATTTCTTAAAACAAGGAGATAGGTAGAATGAAAAAAATCATTGGGGGAACTATTATACTCATCTCGATCATGTGGGTATTTCATACACTTTCAAAGAATTTTATGGTTGATCCCACTTTCGAAAAATTTATTGCTAGAAAGGATCAAATTCTAACAGATAAATCCCTATGGGTTTTAATGATTCGAATTCATATTTTGCTGGCCATCATTGCGCTTCTCACAGGCCCTTTAGGAGTAATTAAAAGAATACGAGTGAAATCTAAAAAGTTTCACCGTTGGAATGGCCGATTGTATGTCTTGTCTATCCTATTAAACTTCATTCCCGGAATCTATGTCTCATTCTTTGCAACAGGAGGATTGCCAAGTACAATAGGATTTCTTGTTTTAAATACATTATGGCTTGGAACAACGATTCTTGGTTATGTAAATATCAAAAGACAAAAAATAATCTTACATAGTCAATGGATGATTCGAAGCTTCTTTTTTTCCTTTGCGAATATGACTATTTATATAATTGTGGCTATCACACTTAATGTAATGGATTTTTCTTACGGATATTCCTACACGATTGCTGTCTGGTTATGCTGGCCACTAAATCTGCTTATAGCAGAATTAATAATTAGGAAAAAAATATTCTTATAGAGAAACGGTTTATATAACTAACGTACAAAAGACAATTTTTCTAAAGAAAAATTGCCTTTTGTACATTTATAATTTCTATAAAGCCTCCCCAACCCTATCAATCATCTTCACTGACAAGAAAATATTAACCGCCCCCAGCAAACAAAGCACACTTAACACTAACTCTTCATTCCATTGCAATATATAAGTAAAGTTTAATACCTGCATAATGATAATCCCGAAAATAACGGTTGTGACGGTTGCTCTGCGGATGATTCCAAAATAAAACATAGGAATTAAACCGACAAGTATCGTGGCTGCTGAATAGAAGATTGCATGAATAAAATACACATAAATCTGCTCTGCGGTAGGAGAACCCTTTATAATGCCAAAAGCTGCATCAGCTGAAAAGGTGATTACCCCCGATATAATAAATGAGACCATTTGAACAACAAACATCATAGCCGCTATGAACAGGATTTTAGCGATGAAGAGTTTTTGTCTATTAATTGGGTAGCTGAATCCAAGCGTAATTGTTTTGTTTTTATACTCCTCAATGATGACCTGGTTGATCAGTGAGGCTGCGAATGTGATATATGCCATTTGGGTTGAGAGATTAATAAGTTCTATGGCCATGTCATAACTTTCACCGAAGATTGGATGGACTACTTTTATAAAGAAGATAGGGAGTACGGCCATAATTACATAATAGGTTGTTATTTCACTGATAAAGTTTTTTCGTTTCAGTTTTCTTAGTTCGAGTAGCATTAATTTAGACAAGAACTCCACCTCCATTAATTTGTTGATAAAAGTAATCCTCTAATGAACTGCTGTGCTTGTGAATTTCCTCGATATCGACACCGTGTAGAATTAGTTCTTTAGAAATTTCACTTTGTGATAATCGGAAGTCATAGATCCGAATCCGGTTATCTTCGACTATTTTAAAATTCGAAATCTGTAGTTCCTGTTCGAGGACATAGACTGCGTGATTCATATTGTTTGGGACGAGTTCAATATAATCAGACTTTTGCTTGTGAATATCAGCAATGGACACTTCGTCAATCAGTTTTCCCTCATTAATAACTCCAATTCTGTCTGCCATTTGTTCAATCTCACCCAAAATGTGACTAGAAATAAGAAAGGTAATTCCGTATTGCTTGTTCAGCATTTTAAATAAATCACGGATTTCTTTAATCCCGATTGGATCCAGCCCATTCGTTGGTTCATCTAAAATAATCAGCTCAGGCTTGGTGATAATTGCTCTGGCAATGCCGAGGCGCTGTTTCATTCCAAGAGAGAAGCTTTTGACTGGCTTGTCTTCGATATTTTTTAAATGAACGAGATCAAATGCCAGGTCAATTGCTGCTTCATCATAGAAGCCTAGATATTCACAATGCAGCTTCATGTTTTCTCTAGCGTTTAAATGTTCATAAAAAATCGGGTATTCAATTATACTACCGACTCTCTTCAAGAGATCCTTTGTATTTTCGGTCAATTTTTTGCCAAACATCTCAATTTCGCCGCTCGTGGGCTTAATTATAGTGGTCAAAAGCCGTAAAATCGTGGTTTTCCCTGCTCCATTCTGTCCTAAAAATCCGTATATCTCTCCCTTTTTAATATGGAGATTAATATCGGATACCAGTTCCTTCCCTTTCACCCTTTTCGTTAAGTGATGGGTTCTCACGATATATTCCATTATTTTCACCCTTTCAATGCTTCTACGGGTAGTATATAAACCAAAGTTATCTTTTTTCTTTCTTAAATCTTAAGAAATTCTTAAGTTAAAAAAGGCCGCCCGATTGACGACCTTAATAAGAGATTTTCCTGAATTTGCAGGTAAACACAGTTTTTATGTATGGCTTGCTCTCGGCCCGAATCGTCCCTCTCATTGCTTCAACCAGCCGTTTCGTAATGCTAAGTCCAAGGCCGCTTCCTTGAAATGCTTGGTTCCGCGCATCATCTAAGGTATATAAGCGTTCAAAAACTCGTTCCTGGTCGATTTCAGAAATGCCTCTGCCTTTATCCCATACTTCCACCGCAATGTTATTTCCACTTTCACGAAGAGTTATTCCGATTACATGGCCATCGTTTCCGTAAGAGATGGCATTCGAAATTAAATTACTTAGGACCCGGTTTAAGGCTTGTTCGTTTCCGAGAATATACAAAGGCTCCTCTGGAATCTCAACTTCGACCTGAAGCTTTTTCGCTTGCAGCAGTCCATAGAAATCGAGGACATTTTTACGGCATACTTCATTGATATGGACGCGGTCTAACGGCAAAATGGAGTCCCCCGATTCTAACCGGACGAGGTCAAAAAACTGATTGATTAAAGAGATGACGCTGGTTGTTTTCCGATAGAGATTCGCAACCGTCTCTTTCCGTTCTTCCTCTGACATAGTCTCATCGATTTTCAATTTTTCGACATACCCTAATATCACTGTTAATGGCGTCTTCAAATCATGGGACATATTCGCCAGCATTTTTTGCAGCTCTAGCTTTGTTTTTGCATAATCGGCAATGATTTTTTGGTTATAATCGAGCAGCCGGTTAATCTGAATCAGAAACTGTTGGATAACAGTGTAATCGGTTTGTAAGAGCAGCTTTTCACTCGTCTCCTGATCAATAATTTCCGCGAGCTTCGCCTGAATATCGAACAGGTCCTTTTTTAATTTTCGCTTTGAATTGAATTGAACTAGAACGATCCATAGTAAAATAACAATAATAAAGATAAACACTGGTTCCATTCTGTTAATCTCCTATTTTATAGCCGATTCCCCAAATGGTTTGTATATACTTGGGAGCCGATGGGTCATCTTCTATTTTTTCACGGAGTCTTCGAATATGAACATTAATCACATTTTCATCACCATAATAGTCATCTTCCCAGATAAACTTATAGATTTGATCTTTCGTAAAGACCCGGCTTGGATTGGTCATGAAAAGCTTTAATATTTGAAATTCCTTTGCCGTCAACTTGATTACTTGCCCCTTTTTGCTGGCTGTAAAGGTGCCTAAATCTAAGGTGATATCTTTAAACTGAAGGCTATTTTCCGTGATTTTTTCTGCTGGAGGAGCATACTGGGTTACACGGCGAATCGCAGCCTGGACACGAGCTGTCAGTTCAATCATCGAAAACGGCTTGCTGATATAGTCATCCGCGCCAAATCCTAACCCTAGTGCCTTATCCAAATCACTGGTTTTTGCCGAAATAATGAGCACTGGAACAACGCTCGCATCTCTCACAATCTTTAAGAATTCCATACCGTTCCGCTTCGGGAGCATGAGGTCCAGCAGAACTAACTCTACCTCCTCCCGCTTAAAAACAGCCTCCGCTTCTTCACCATCGGATGCTGTGAAAACGGTGAAGCCTTCTTGCTTTAGATGGTTTTGAACGAGAACACGGATTTCCTCATCGTCCTCGACTAACAGTATTCTGTGTCGCACTGAATCACGTCCTCATTATGTACAAGTCTATTATATTAAAATAGGATTCTTTCTTACGCTAGGATATTCTAAGGGGCATATAGTTATTGGGACTGTCGATGGTTCTATGTTATTCATTTTATCGTATGGTCTGAGAAAAAAGATGAATGATTTTAAATAAATTTGTACCTTATTAATCTTATTTTATAGTTTCTAAATATTTTAATGCTTAATTATCCTTTTATGGATGGTATGACCTGTAGCGATTCTAAATATTTTCAAAAAAAAAGCACCTACGTCACGTTTACGTAGATACTCCATTTTTAAGTATTCGTTACTTGTTTATAGGTAAATTTTAACCCTTTTATTGAGGATTGTATCAACAAACGTACTGCAAAGGAGACTATGAGCTTATAAGAATTTAAATTAGCTGCTACTCCAAATCTATTGATTATTAGTAAGTTAAAGCCTCTCTATCCTTTGCATCAATCTTACTATCGGCTCTCCAATTAGTTACTGGAGGAATGATATCTGTAATTCGTTCTATTATAATATCCAAAAATACAGGTGAATTCTGATGAATGGCCCATTTTATGCCCGCCTCTAACTCCTCATTGCTAGAGATTTTCAAACTTTTAATGCCAAACCCTTCCGCAATTTTCGCACCATCAATTTGCTTAAAATCAACGGCAATATAACGTTCATTATAATATAGTTGGTGAAGCTTCTTAATCCAACCATAACTATCGTTTTGGAGAAGAATAAACACAATTGGCAAATTTAGTCTGCTTACGGTTTCCAACTCCCCTGCAGACATTGCAAAACTGCCATCACCAAACAACGAAAATACTTTCGAATTAGGGCTTGCAAACTGGGCACCTATGGATGCGGATAGGGCATACCCTAAATTCCCGTGACCTCGATCAAATACAACTCTTCTTCCAGGATTCTTAATTCTAAAATGGGCTGCCATATATGGATTTTGCGTGCCAGCGTCAACAACAAACAGTGAATTTTTTTCTGTATGCTTATCCAACAGATCAATGATTTTCGCTGGATTAACAAGATTCGTTTCCTTTTCCACTTCTTTTGCTGCAGATTCAAATTTCTCTTGCACAACTGATTGATGCCATTTATTCCACTCAGTGTAATCCAACTTATTGTGACCTTTATTTATCATTTTCAAATACAGTTCATTTAAAAAGGATTTAATGTCACTCATAATGGCTAAATCTGTTTTTATATTTAAGTCAAGCATATCCTCGCTAATGTCCACTTGAACAACAGTCGGGAAATTACTAAAAATTCGTTTGGCAACGGTTGTTACATTGTTTAATTTCGATCCAAGTACTAAAACGAAATCTGCTTCCTTTACCACGTTATTCGTTTCATCTGTACCTCCATTTACACCGATAACGCCAATCGAATATGGAGATCTTTCATCAATACTCCCCTTCCCATTAATAGAAGTTCCTACAGGGATTGAAAAATTAACTGCAATCTGTTCAAGTTCTTTATAGGCACCTGATAAATGTACACCTCCACCAGCAAGAATAATCGGCCTTGAAGATTTTGATAATAATTCATATACTTTTTCAACTTCTTCTAGAGGAGGAGCACTTTTTAATTGTTTTTGATTGGCAGGGGATAGATCTTCATCTGTAAAAGGATAATCATGTTCATGAATATCCTCTGGAATTGAAATGTGGACAGCTCCAGGTCTTCCAGCCGTTGCAACTCTAAACGCTTTTCTTATCATTTGAGGAACTTTAGATGAAAGTTTTATCTGTGTATTCCATTTTGTTATAGACTTTGTCAGTTCCACTTGTTTAAGCTCTGTTAATGCACCCGTATCCTCACTGCTTAGCGGTACATCTGATGAAAAACAGATAATAGGTATTGATGAAGATGTTGCTTCACTTAAACCTGGTAAAGCATAAAGCAATCCTCCTCCACTAGGTACATCTACGATACCAGGTTTTCCGGATACTCTTGCATATGTGTCTGCCATATAGGCAGCATGACGTTCATCTCGACAAGAGATATATTTAATTTGCTCGCTATGTTTTTCAAACGCATTATGAAATATCATACTTGTATCTCCTGGTACACCAAACACTACTTCTACATCATTTGCAATTAACAATTTCACTATAGCATCGGCTGTTCTCATGATAAAACTCCTCTCCTTTTTTAAAATTATGTTAGGTTATACATACACCGGTTTCGCATAATTTTTATTAATATTTTTACAGTAATTAAATTTTTTAAGTAATACTTCAATTATTATCCAAAGAAAAAAGCCCTATGACTTTTATATATCTCTCTATTACTAAAAATCAGGTACCACCTAATAGTTGAATACTTTGTTGAGTTTCAATCTGATAACTTCCTCCAAAAAGTTCAAACGATTCCTTTTTTATATCTCTTATTAAGGTTACTTTAAATGGCTTTTCCCCATGTTCTATTAGTACTTTAGAAACAATGCCATCATCCATTGGGCTGCTTAAAACAATATTTCCCCCATTCAGGAATAATGTTCGGCATTTTGCTTGTAATTTATTATCAATATATGTTCCCCCCATTTGTAAATTGAACAATTCAGCCCAATTTTCAACCGTTTTTTCAAGATCTTTAACTGCAATCGTTATATGTGAAAATTTTGTTCTGTAAGAATGTTTACCAATGATACCTTTTTCCACCAAATTCCTGATTCTATCGTTGTCACTTTCATCCCACTGAATGAAATATGGAAAATTTGGTCCATCATTTGTATCTCCTACGAATAAAAGCTTCCATCTACTAACACTTCCATCAGGAGTAACCCGGCTTAATGGAACTGGTCCTATTACTTCTAAACCTTTGTTTTCAAAATATGCAGCAGTTTTTTGGATGTCATGAGTTCGAACAATAAACCTGATAAATCCTTCCGTGAAACCATTTTTTATAATAGATTCCATTAAGCTAAATTTTGGATGATTCATCAATCTTAATTTTTTCTTGTCAGATGCAGAAATAAATTCTATATAACTTAGATCAAAATGACACAATGCATTGTAAGTAGGACGGTTCTGATGATGTCCCCCGTCCACTGCATGTATCCCTTTTTCCTTTAGAACAGTAATCACTTTTTTTGGATCCTCTACATAATGAACAATATGGTCAAAGCTAAAGTACATAAATAAATGTCTCCGTTCTTATAACAATTACTTAACTAATTCGTTTTTTTCATCATGCAAAACATTTTTGTTAGTCTTATATTGTCGATATATAATTACAACAAAAAAGAGAATTGTAGCTAATAATAATGTAAGGCTAATAGGACTGGAGAAAAATATGGCATATCCACTTTCTGAGCGAATCAGTGCGGTACGAAATGATCTTTCAATTATCGGACCTAAAATAAAAGCCAAAGCCATAGGAGCTACGGAGTAACCAAACTTCTCCATGAAGTAACCAATAACTCCAAAAAATAAGGCAACCCCCATGTGATAAATAGATGCTTCAGGCGCATATGCTCCAAGAAAGGAAAAAATAGCAATTATAGGCAATAATACTGTTTTCTTTAACATTGCCAATTTCGAAATTATACGTGCTGAAGATAAACCGATAGTCAATTGAAATATCATGGCAATAAACAAGCCAATATAGATGATATAAATTAGATTTAAATGATTCTGAAAAAGGAGTGGTCCTGGTTCTATACCTTGAATAATAAAAGCTCCTAATAAAACTGCGGTAACAGCATCTCCTGGTATACCGAGTGTAAGAGCAGGAATTAATGCGCCCCCCACTACCGCACTATTAGCCGCTTCTGAGGCTGCTACACCTTCTATCCTTCCTTTTCCAAATTCATCTGGATTTTTCGAACTCCTCTTTGCTTCACCATAAGAAACAAATGCTGCAATATTTGCACCCGCACCCGGCAGCGCACCTATAAAACTTCCGATTAATCCGGATTTAGCAAATACCCACTTTAATGCCTTCATTTCTTTAATGGTTGGTCTTATTCTATTGATCTTATTAGGCATACTTTTAATTTGTGAATCAGGCTTTTCTAGCATTCTAAAAACCTCGGATACTGCAAATAAACCAATAACAACTGGAAGAAAAGGTAAGCCAATAACTAATTGAGGAATGTCAAAAGTAAATCTCGGAAAAGGACTGATTGCATCTATTCCTACCGTTGCCAACAATAATCCTAAAAGCCCGGAGATCATTCCTTTCATTACAGATTTGCCTGTAACTGTGAATATAATGGTGAGCCCAAACACCCCTAATGCAAAATATTCTGCTGAACTAAATTTTAAAGCAAAATTTGAAATTAGCGGTGACATCATAATCATGATAATGACACTAATACATCCCCCGAGAAAGGAAGCAGTTGCCGCAATACCTAATGCTCTTCCACTCTCTCCTTTTTGTGTTAGAGGGTAACCATCAAAAGAAGTTGCAACAGCTGCAGGAGTCCCTGGAGCTCTTATTAAAATTGCAGTAATTGCCCCTCCATACATTCCACCCACATAAATCCCAAGTAACAATAACAGAGCAGGTTCAGGTGACAGCATAAATGTAAATGGCAGTAGCAGTGAAATAGCTAATGTAGCAGTTAATCCCGGAATTGCCCCAACTACGATCCCTGCTGCCACCCCTACAAAAATAAAAAATATATTTAAAGGTTGAAGAACTGACATAAATACATTTAAAACTTCCAACCTTTCATCACCACTCTTTCTATTTCATTTACTTTTCAATTTTAATGTGAAATGTGAAAAATAATTAAAAGAAAAATACTCCTCTAGGTAATCCAACATTCAGTAAACTTTTAAACAGAAAATAGGCTATTGAGACTGTGATTAATGCTTGAATAGAAATAATCGATAACTTTTTTAAATTCATACCCTGATGCATAATGACTGATAAAATAACAAATAACAAAAAAACACTGATAACGAATCCAAGTGTATTGAATAAGACAACAAATCCGAGGAAAGACATTATTCCTATAAGAGGCTTTATAAAATTTAATATTCTTGCAAAGCTCAGTTCGATCTTAGAGTCTTTTTCGGGGTTTTCTTTTCTTTTTTTAGGGATCATTAATATGATTGAAGAAATAATGATTAGAATGATCAATATTCGCGGCCAAAAAGCTGTCCCTACATCATGGCTGCTGCTGGTTTTTTCGGGGAAGTGAAATGTCTCGATAAAAAATACTATAGAAAATAGGATAATTACTGTACTAGGAATAACATTATTTAATCTCATATTTTCACCTCCAAGGTTAGTAAAATTAGAAGCACCTCTTGGTGCTTCTATAATAGTGAGAAAAATTACTGTTCTATTTCAAATTTACTTACTGCATTTTCTACTGTTGGATACAATTCTTCAATATACGTTAATGACTCTTCTGAATTTAAATACCGCTGATCAATGTTTGCTTCAGTACCCCATTCCTGAAATTCTGGGTTATCAAAAGCTTTCTTCCCTGCTTCTTTAAGTTTCTCTAGGATAGAATCTGGTGTTCCCTTTGGTACAGCAATAGCTCTAAAACTCTCATACTTAACATCGTATCCTAACTCCTTAAACGTAGGAACATCCGGAAATGCTTCAATCCTTTCATCTGTTAAGCTAGCTAAAGCAACTAAGGTTCCTTCTTCAATATGAGAGATGGATGCTGTAGGTGACGTGATAATTGCATCTAGATGTTTACCAAGTAATTCTGTGTTTTGATCAGCAGATCCATTAAATGGTACAAAGTTAAATGCATCTTCCAAGCCTGTTGCCTCTGCCATTAACACTCCCGCTTGGTGCCATAGGCCGAATTCACCGTTAACTCCTATTGTTAATTGTTTCCCAGATGATTTTTTCTTCTCACCTTCAGCGAGAAAATCTTCTATTCCTTGGTATCCGTAATCACTATGAGTAATTAACAACATACCTTGGATGGTAAACATATTAATTAGCTCGAAATCTTTATATGAGGTAGTACTTGTACCGAGTGCTTCATTTGTAAGAATATCAAAAGTCATCAATGACATATTGTAGCCGTCCGCGGGTTTTGTAGCAGACTCAGCCCAACCAACGGCACCATTACCGCCAGTAACATTTCTTACATTAATGTCTTCTCCAAGTTCTTCTGAAACATATTGTATATAACCACGGAATGCAATATCTGATCCGCTTCCTGCGCTCCACGGAACAATTGCATCTATCGCTTTTGTAGGATAATCAGATGCATCTGAATTTGAACTAGTTGAATTACAGCCTGCTAAAATGATAAATAATATAGAAACAACAACAAAAAAATTGAATTTCTTTACCACGGAAGCGAACAAGCCAATTCCCCCTTATAAAATTATTTAATTACCTGGTTAAAAAAGATACTTCATCCATTACTTTGAATCCTAATTCCAGACCTGTTCTCTGTTCCTTTAGATTGATAATCATATTTATATGGTTTGGCATATGGGTTTCATCGTAGCCTAATACAGAACCTATAATTTTTTCATTAACCTTTAACTTGTCTGATTTTTGAATAATCCCACCACTTGTTACTTCAAAAAATCCTAAATATGCAATGGAGTTAATAGTACTGTTCTGACTAGATGTTTCCTCAGTAGCAATTAATTCAATAATGTCCCATTTTTTAAATGCCCTTGTAGGCTGTGGGATTAACTGAAGCCCTCTGTTTTCTAGATAACAATCCATAACTGCAACAAGCTTTCCTGAAACCATTCTCCGTTCTTGATAAATATTGGAGGGAATCATTCCTGCCTTGTATGGGTCCATATACACCACCTTCTCATGATTTTTAAAATCTTTTAATAAGTCTGACAATTAAGTTGAGTAAATTTTATTCTATTGTTTTTCAATAGTCAATAAAATTTTAAACATTGGATTAAAAAATTTAAGTGTCACTTCAATAAATTAACGAATATTTAATCTATAGCTTTTCATTAGAGTTAAAAAAGAGTAATATTTTAATTGGTATTATTTCGAAAAAGGAGAGTATCTATGGATGATATTGGTAAGGTTATTAGAAATCTTCGAAAAGAAAGGGGGGTTACATTAAAGCAGGTTTCTGAGAAAACTGGACTTTCTATAAGTTTTTTATCCCAAGTTGAGCGTGGTAAGTCTTCCGTAACACTGCAATCTATTTCAAAAATCTCAGATGCTCTTGAAGTTAGCAGGAGTTATTTTTTTAACGATCACAAAAATAAAAACAAAATTTATCGCAGAAGTGATCATGAATTTAATTTCCATAACTCTAATTTTGTTTATGAAGGACTTTCAGGAAATGTAAAAAATCAAGTTTTTGAGCCAATGTTGGTTTTACTGTTACCAAATAAGGAAAATGTTCAAACATCAACTCATCAAGGGCAAGAATTTATCTATGTTTTAGAGGGGACTTTGACTGTATTAATCGAGGATGAAATAATGGAACTTGAACCTGGAGATAGTTTTCATATTGATTCTACTACACCACATACATGGTATAACGCTACTTCTGAACCAGTAAAACTTTTATATGTTTATTCACGCTTGTGAACTCGAAGACAATATTCCCAGGGTAAACTGCGTAAGGGTATCCAAATCTGGTGTTATCTTTAAGTGATGAAAGCTTTCTTGTTTCTTTTCTGGGGGAGGAGTATGGCATTGTAAGGGTGAAGAACGAATCAACTTTTTCTCTCCTATAACACGCTCTTTCGCTTCAACATCAAATAACTTAAAGGCGATAATCCCCTCCTGTAACTATCATCAATGATATTTAAATAAGAAATGGTGAACATCAGGAAACCAAAAACATATGCAGTGATGTCGTTAACGGTTTGAAACCATTCTTGTTATTCTAGGTCCATTGTTAGCTGTTTCCATCGACAGGTGAGGCTCCTGTCCTGGAGAAAGGTTGTGATTGGTAACTATACATTTTTTTGAAAATGATTATGAAAATTCCAGTTAGTTCCGAAAGAAATATGTTTGAATATTGCACTGCATTCCATCCTGGTAGCAGAGGGGTTTTTTGAATGTTATTATAAACAAATTTATGAAAATGGCTGGTAAACAAATATTTTAGTACACCATAATAGCACTTTGTTGTGCCGCCTCTGTTTTTTTTGGTTAACCACAATTATTCATTCTATGTACGTCCAATCGCCGAAGTCATCAAAACAAATCTGCCAACTACCTGTGGATAATAGACTGTTTTTTTCGGTCCGCTGCTGATGCTAAACGTATTAAAATTAACCGGAATCGTATTGGGCATATTCATCTAACTCATTGTATTCTTGGATGGAGGTATTGTGAGCTTAAGTCAAAGTTTAACTGTAATTGTTAATAAATTCATCATTCCTTGCAGGAAAGTATATCCATTATATTTTATTCGAACCAAATCCAAGACTAATTGAAATAGTCATTGAAAGGAATCTTGATAATTTTATAAAATGGTCTTAGATCTTAAGAAAGGAAGTGGCTTATGTTACTTAAAGGCCGAGCTGAATCGGATGATTTAATGATGATGCGTTTTTTAAACGCGCGAATGGAGTTATCTGAAAAGGAAAAGTTTTACTATTCAAACCTTGAAAAGGGCTATGAAGGGGAGGTAAAATTTGACCAACTGACAGAAAGTCTACAAGAAGAAAGGTATATCATAACTGACTTGCTCCTAGAAGTAAACAACTCCTATTTTCAAATAGATACAGTGATTATTTCACAGGGAGTTATTCACCTTTTGGATATTAAAAATTTTCAAGGTGATTGTTACTTAGAATCGGATAAACTTTATGCCATGACGACGAGTCGCGAATATAAGAATCCTTTAGACCAGTTAAAAAGGAGTTCGACTCTATTCCGCCAACTGCTCCAAATCCTCAAACAAAATTACCTTGTTGAAGCCTCCGTTATCTTTATAAACCCTGAATTCACCTTATTTCAAGCTCCAATAGACCAACCTATAATATTACCAACCCAGGTAAATCGTTTTTTGAAAGATTTAAATAATACACCTTCTAAATTAAATGATGGACACAAAAAACTAGCCCAAAAGTTACTATCATTACATCAAACTAAAAATCCATTTACCATGGTGCTTAAATATCATTATGACCAGCTGTAAAAGGGAATTTATTGTAAAACATGTAAATCCTTTTTAGTTTCCAAAAAAAATGAAAACTTTGAATGCGGAATGTGTGGAAAACATGAAAAGATTGGACAAGCAATTTTACGGAATATAAAGGAATTCGAGCTGCTATTTCCTGAGCGAAAGATTACGACCCAAAGCATCTTTGAGTGGTGCAAGGTAGATTTAAGTAAAAGGACATTTAGCAGGATTTTAAAGAAAAACTACACAGCGTATGGAAATACAAGAGATACTTATTATAAATAAATTTATATTCTTTTTAGCTAGAATGTTTTTATGCACATTACTAAACTGATGTAATGCTTTCAGATCTCCTTTTTTGGCCTGAATAAGCCTTGTATTCTGACAGATTTGGGTTTTTTCTGCCCTCTCCTGTCCGAATGAACCTTGTATTCTGACAAGTTCAGGCTTTTTCCACCTTCTCCTGTCCGAATAAGCCTTGCTTTCTGACAGGTTCGAGCTTTTTCCACCTTCTCCTGTCCGAATAAGCCTTGTATTCTGACAGGTTCAGGCATTTTCCACTTTCTCCTGTCCGAATGAGCCTTGTATTCTGACAGGTTCAGGCTTTTTCCACCCTCTCCTGACCGAATGAGCCTTGTATTCTGACAGGTTTGGGTTTTTTCTGCCCTCTCCTGTCCGAATGAGCCTTGTATTCTGACAGGTTTGGGTTTTTTCTGCCCCCTCCTGTCCGAATGATCCTTATATTCTGACAGGTTCGGTTTTTCTCCACCCTCTCCTGT
This sequence comes from Bacillus oleivorans, assembly GCF_900207585.1. Classification (GTDB taxonomy): domain Bacteria; phylum Bacillota; class Bacilli; order Bacillales; family JC228; genus Bacillus_BF; species Bacillus_BF oleivorans. The sequence continues at coordinate 372,179 of NZ_OAOP01000004.1, forward strand.
CCGAATGAGCTTTGTATTCTGACAGGTTCGTGTTTTTTCCTCCTTCTCCTGTCCGAATGAGCTTTGTATTCTGACAGGTTCGAGCTTTTTCCTCCTTCTCCTGTCTGTATGAGCCTTGGTATTCTGACAGGTTCGTATTATTTTCACCCTCCCCTGTCCAAATAAGGCCAGTGTCCAGACTTGAACACACTTTTTCCACCTTCTTCTGTCAGATTGACAACCACTTTCAAACACCAGCAAAAAACTGAAGATATAGTTGTATTGCGGGCAAAAACCAAATCTAATTTGTCAAACGGTTTTCCGTGATTAATCATTTGATTACCAAAAATTTAAATGAAACAAATTAACCATCCAACACTGGCAGATTCGTCACATCTTGTAAAAATTGTTTCGTTCTTTTCTCTTTAGGATTATTAAAGATTTCTTCTGCACTTCCTTCTTCGATGATTCGGCCTTCATCCATAAAAATAATTCGATCAGCCACATCCCTGGCAAAAGACATTTCATGGGTTACAACCATCATCGTCATTCCTTCTTTTGCTAGCTCTTTCATAACTTGAAGTACCTCACGGACAAGCTCAGGGTCTAATGCGGATGTTGGTTCGTCATACAGCATAACCATGGGCTCCATTGATAGTGCCCGTGCAATGGCAACTCTTTGCTGCTGGCCGCCTGAAAGCTGGGCGGGATAATGGTCCATTCTATTAACTAATCCTACCTTTGTCAGTAATTCAATTGCTTTCTTTCTTGCGAGTTCCCGATCCATCTTTTTAATGACAATTGGTCCTTCCATGACGTTTTCTAGTGCTGTTTTATGGGGAAACAGGTTAAATTGCTGAAATACAAATCCTGTGTTTTGGCGCAATTCCCTTATGGTACTTTTTCTTTTTTTATTTAAAGGAAGTCCCGCTTCCACTTTTTGCTCTCCGAGTTTTACTGTTCCCCTATCTGGTTCTTCGAGAAATGTAATACATCGGAGTAAAGTGGACTTACCTGAACCGCTCGGGCCCATAATTACAACAACTTCACTTTTATGAACCGTCATATCGATTCCTTTTAACACCTCATTTCCATTAAATCTTTTCTTTAAATTTATTAGTTCTATGACTTCCACTTTTCCGACCCCTTTCCGTAAAAATAACCTATGCTAAATGTCTTGACGTTCTTTTTTCTAATCGATCTAAAAGGACCGTGAAAAAAGTTATGATAACCCAATAAATGGCTGCCGCTGTTAAGTAGAGGGTTAGGGGCTCAAATGTTTTGGCAATGATGAGAGTAGACATTTGCAGTAATTCCGTAACCGTAATGACGGAAACTAAAGATGTATCTTTTATAAGGATAATATAGGAATTGGACAAAGTAGGGATTGCTATTCTAATACTTTGCGGAAGAATGATTCTTCTCATTGCTTGTGCGTATGTCATTCCCATTGAAACCGCAGCTTCCATTTGACCTTTGTCTACAGCCAGGATAGATGCACGAAATGACTCTGAAAGATAAGCTCCTGCATTTAAACTTAGAGCAAATATGCCAGAGGGAACCGGATCTAATGCTATATTAATCTGAGGTAATCCGTAATAAATTACAAAAATTTGCACCAGCAGCGGAGTCCCCCGAATCATAGAAACATAAACAGTTGCGATTATTTTTAATACTTTAATATTGGATATTCTCGCTAAGGCCGTAAAGAAACCAAGTATTAAAGCAATGATTATAGATACCACCGCTAAAGAAATAGTTACGATTGCAGCCTTTAATAAGAGTGGTAATGCATCTATGATGATGGTAAAGTCCATTTAGTAACTCCCCCCTTATACATCAGATTGATCGTTACACTTTAACTCCTGTTTAGGTCTCAGAATAATGGATGTGAATTCCCTTTCCTTCTAACTCTTTTATAAATCCATCAAACCGGTTTCCGACGATGATCTCCTCAACCGGTACTACACCTGTTTCCGGTACTATTCCGTTAAGAATCCATATAGCCATTAGCATAGCTGGAATGGCTGTAGTTTTCGCCATAGAGGTGATGCCTCGTTCATGATCATAAAAATCTACCATTTCCCAAGTATGCGTAACCTGTCTCCCATCCTTTTTACCTTTTACAATCACTCTTACCACGGTTATATCTTCATGTGATTTTCCGCGCAGTTTAGGCTCCAGGACTTTGGCCGTAAAATTTCTTGGGCTTATCTGGATTCCATCTATCTCTACTAAATTCTCATCTAAAAAACCAAGTTCAGAAAGAACAGACATCTTGCTCCAATGCCCAGAATAGCGAACTGTTTTCTCATATAACTTTTTCACTTTGTCTTTCAATGTATAAGCTGTACTATGTGCGTCCGTAATGACAGCCTCACATTCACCAACCGGTTCCGGAAAAGTTATTTTCTCTAAGCCAGATAATGGAGGCAGACTGATTATTTCGCCATTTTCAGCTGCTAAGGCTTGCCTTGTATAAAGCCCCATTACACTTTCTAACCGAAATACGATTTGATACCATAGGGGCGGTAAAGGGTATCTCGGAATACCGCCACATACCATCACAGCCTCATCAGCCTCATCTAACAGCTCTATTCCTTGAGCAGCCAGAAAGTTCGTGATTCCTGGGGCTACACCACATCCCGGGACAATAATAACCCCCGCTTCTTTAGCCTTTTTCTCTAGCTTTTTCTTCTCATCAAACTTGGACCCGACTAAATCAACAAGGTGACATTTCGCATCTATAGCAGCATTTATGGCCGGCAGGCTTAAAGAATGTGGCAAACAAGCGATAGCCACATCAGCATGTTTAATGACTTCGTAAATATCCTTTTCATTTTGTAATTTTGCTACTTTGCCAACTACTTTTGGATTAGCGGAAATTTCTACACACCTGTCGACACTTTCCTTTATTCCGTCAACCGCCGTAACTTTACCGACATTTGAATATGCTGCAATTTCTCTTACTACCGTCGTGCCAATCATTCCTGTGCCTAAAACAGCAACATGCATGATATGATCCCTCCCTACTAGCAGATTGATAGATTAAGTGAATCATTATTCTTTTATGAGCGGTTCTGAATCAAACCATTTTTTGTAGATTTCAGTATACGTTCCATCTTCTTTCATCTTTTTTAATTCTTCATTTATTTTTTGAACAAAGTCTTCATTTCCTTTTTTAACAGCCATTCCAATTTCATCTTTATTTAAGATATCGCTCACTATTTTTACAGGAAGATTTTCTTCTTTAATGTTGTGGCTCATTAAAAGCTGATCATTGATGATGACGTCAAGTCTGCCATTAATCAGATCTTGCAGATAGTCATTGAGGGATTGATAGAGGTTCACATTAGCACCCTCGACACTTCTGGCTACCTCCTCAAACGTTGTTCCGCCGCCAACTCCGACCTTTTTCCCTTTTATATCTTCTAAAACAGAAATATCATTTGTATCCTCACGAGTTATTAGCACAGAACCAGTAACAACATATGGATCTGTAAAATCTACACTTTTTTTCCGTTCTTCTGTTACAGTCATTTGGGCAATAATGATGTCAAATTTATCTGCTTTAAGACCGCCGATCAGGCTATCCCACTTTGTTGCAACAAACTCGGTTTTAACACCCAGCCTTTTGGCTAACTCATTAGCAATATCAACATCGAAGCCAGTATATTCATTGTCATCACCCAAATAATTAAACGGGCGATACGTCCCCTCAAATCCAACCCTTAAGACTTCTGATTCCAAAACTCTTTCTAATGCACTTTTTTCTCCGTTTCCGCTTGTTGCTTCACCTGATCCACATGCTGTAACCACTACTAGCAAGAGTAAACCTACAATACTTAAATAAAAGCCTTTCATTTGATTTACCTCCTCTTTTTTGATAGCGCTTACAATTAAAACACTTCCTATGTCGCACAATATTGTAGTACAATTATATGTAGTTTATTACTGAATATTAAGAATTGTCAATAGATTCTTTAAATTAATCATACTTTTGATAAAATCTATAATCTTAGAGGGGGCCATTTTATGAAAGAAAAGCAATCAATAAAAGTTCATGTCTATAAGACATTAAGAGAAGCTATTTTGTCCAGGAAACTCCCTCCTGGGAAACAAATTGTTGAAAATGTTATATCCAGCAAACTAAGCGTAAGCAGAACACCAATAAGAAGCGCAATTAATCAGCTTGCAATGGAGGGACTAGTTGAAATCGTACCAAACAAAGGGGCCTTTGTTATTAATCCCACTTTCGACGAAATTCTTCAAGCCTATCATTTGAGAAAAGAACTGGAAATTATGGCTGTTGAACTATCACTGAATCACCTGAAAGAAAGTAATCTTAAAGCTATGGAGAAAATTGTGGAAACCGAAAAGGAAGCATTGTATAAAAAGGATATGGAAAATTACGTAAAGGCAAATCAAAATTTTCATTTGGCATTATCAAGCCAATGTGGAAACAAATTTTTAATTGAATTTATAGATAAACTCATAAATCAAACATCTATTTACCTTATTCTTTTTGACGTCTTTTTTGAAGAACACTCCCCACAGCCTTATGGATATAAAGAACATCTTGAAATCATTGATTTGATCAGACAAAAAAATCTCAAAAAATTAAAAAGTGCCTTATCAAAACATTTTGATAACGCTATTAAAAGCCTAAACATTAGATCGGATTATAGTGATTTAGATAGAATTTTTGAATGAAATGGCTGAGTTACTTAGAAATACTTCATTAAAAAGAGATAGACTGCTTTTTTTGGGTCCGCCGCTTATTCTGGGAGTTTCAATACTGACTGGAAACGTTATGGGCATTTTAATCCTCTAATGATTTTTTTTCCTAAAGGAAGTGGATGTGAGCAATAGCTAAGCATGGCATAACTATGTAGGATTGATGAATAATAACAGGAGAAAAAGACTTTTCTGAGGTACATATAGTATACTTTTTTATGGATTATTAGCCCGTTACATTAAAGGAGGACTTTTTATCATGCACGACAGCCTAGACATTTTGGATGCGAGAGATTTTATTAAGAGTAAAACAGATTATCTGCCTGAGATTGGGATGATTCTAGGCTCTGGCTTAGGAACACTAGCTGACGAAATTGAAAATCCTATACATATCCCGTATAGTGAAATCCCTCACTTTGCCAAGTCTGAAGCAATTGGACATGCTAACGAACTGGTGATTGGAAAATTAAATGGAAAGACCGTAGCCGCAATGAAAGGACGTTTTCATTATTATGAAGGTTTTACTTTAGATGAAGTAACCTTTCCCGTCCGTGTTATGAAAGCTTTTGGTATAGAAAATTTAATAATTACGAACGCTTGCGGTGCCGTTAATACGAGCTTTAGCCCTGGGGATTTAATGCTAATTACGGACCATATTAATCTAGTTGGCACCAACCCATTAATTGGACGGAACAATGATGAATTAGGTACTCGTTTCCCTGATTTATCCCAAGTTTATAATAAGGACCTGCGTAATATCGCCTCCAAAGCAGGACAAGAACTAAATATCACCTTGCAGCAAGGTGTATATGCCTGGTGGAGCGGACCTGCCTACGAAACTCCAGCTGAAATCCGTATGATTCGCACTTTAGGAGCAGACGCTGTCGGCATGTCAACTGTACCAGAAGCGATTGTAGCAGCCCATGCCAAGATGAAGGTTCTCGGTATTTCCTGCTTAACCAACATGGCAAGCGGGATTTTAGATCAGCCCTTAAGCCACGATGAAGTGATTGAGGTTGCCGGTAAAGTTAAAGTGAAATTTATTGAATTAGTGAAAGGGATTGTAAAAGAAATATAAAGGATGTGGCTCCTGATATTGCAACAAAGGGACGGTTCTTGTGTTTCATTTTTAGGATATGAAAAACGATGAAAAGGTTGTTATAGAGGTTGATGGCAAAGATTTTGCAAGGGCTTAAGTGTTAATCGATAACCTCTGTAGTGCTAAAAAATTTAAAACTCCTTCGTAGAAGATTTGTTTGTTAAGGGGTCAACAATTCTACATAGGAGTTCTTTTTATGTGTGTAAATGCCTGCTTTTCAAATAATGGATATATATTGGAAACTTTGGTTTTAACCAATTTTAATATATCCTGTGAAACAGGAGAACCGTCCCTCTGTTTCCTTAGAATACTATCGTCTTGTTTTGATGAACAATGATCCTGTCTTCGATATGCCATTTGACGGCTCTGGCCAATACGCTTCGTTCGATTGAAGCACCGATTTTCTTCAGTCTTTCTACATTGTCACGGTGATCGACACGGGCGATATCTTGTTCGATGATCGGCCCTTCGTCGAGATCATTCGTCACATAGTGAGAGGTTGCTCCAATTAATTTGACCCCGCGCCCGTAAGCCCGCTCGTAAGGTCTCGCCCCAACAAAGGCTGGCAGGAATGAATGATGGATATTAATAATTTTATTCGGATTGGACGCCACGAATTCCGGTGTTAAGATTTGCATATATCGGGCTAGCACAATTACATCAATGTCATACTCTTTTAGCAGCTGTAATTGTTTTTCTTCGACTTGTTTTCGAATATCTTTATTTGCCGGTATACAATAAAACGGGATATCAAGTCCTTCCACCACATCTCTGGCCTCTTCATGATTACTTATGACAAGAGCAATATCAGCGATTAAATCTCCGCTTTGCCACTCCCATAATAGCTCCCTTAAGCAATGCAGTTGCTGGGATACAAAGATAGCCAACTTTTTCACTTGATACACATGAATGAAGCTCCATTCCATTGAGAACCTGTCGGCAAGTTCAGCAAATTCACTCTCCATCTCCTTTGCTTTTTCTAGAAGAGACGGACACTCAAATTCGATTCTTAAAAAAAAGGTGCCACCTTCAGGATTTGTTGAGTACTGACTGGATTCGATGATATTGGCATCATGTGAAAACAAAAACTGGGAGATTGCCGCTACAATTCCAGGTTTGTCCGGGCAGCTGACTAACAGCCGTCCGCGATTCTGATTGCGTTCTTGAAATAGTTCCAGCTTTTCCTTAATGTATGCGTTCATTTGTAAAACCTCTTTTTAATTGATGAGAATCATTATACATGAGTCAATCATCAAAGGAGAAGACTTTCCAACTCCTTTTTCACCTTCTGTGATTAGTGTGAAAACTTTTCTCTATTCAATTGGCGAATGACATGGATAATAAACGTGACGATAAAGGAAACAACCATAAATGAAATGAAAAAGCTATTGGAAACATTGATTTCAACCAGTGATGCTCCCATCTTTAGAGCAATAAACATAATCAAAATATAAGCCGTTGTCTCAAGTTCTGGTACTTTGTTCATTAAAACAATAAAAAAGGTGGCTACACCGCGCATAAAAAGAATCCCAATCATTCCTCCAAGCAAGATAACCCAAACCTCGTCGGAAACTGCCAAGGCTGTCAAAATACTGTCGATTGAAAAAGCTACATCTAACAGTTCTACATAAATAACCGTTGTCCAAAAAACACCAAATATTTTTACTAACCCGCCTTTTGGACGCTGAGCGGATTCCCCATTACTTTCATCATCATTCTCCCCTTTATTTGTAAAGAACGAATAAGACAGCCAAAGCAAATAGACCGCTCCAAACAACTTGATAAACCACAATTTAATAAGTACTGTTCCCAATCCGATGAAAATAAAGCGAAAGATATAAGCTCCCCAAAGTCCATAAAGTAAAGCTTTCCTTTGTTGGTGTTTAGGCAGCGGTTTTACAAATGTAGATAAAACTAAAGCATTATCGGCAGATAACATACATTCCATAACAGCTAAAGATAATATCAGTCCCCACGCCTCTGCAGAAGTCAGAACGTCTGCCCACATACGCCAATCTAATATAGAAGCATAGGTTGACAACACTTGTTCCATCATTTTTCTCATATCTCCTTTGTTGTACAAACTTTCACCTTACCTAACTGATATTCAATTCCCCCTTTTTTATTACGAAAATAAAAGGAAAAGGATGAAATCCATAAACAGACTTCATCCTTGAAAAAGTACTTTTTCGAAAAACCAATAAAAAATACCCCCAAAAATATGAGGGTATTGGATACCAAAATTAACTTTCGGCTGGAAATACTCTGCGAATCGTTTCATTGAATTCATCAAATAAACCTTCTATTGGTTCACCTCGGCCGATTCTGTCTCCGTAATCTGCCATCCGATCTACGAAATCAGGATTTGAAGACACGTAGACATTCTGAATATCTCTATCAGCTTTTCTCACCTGGTCTGCAATCCTATTCTTGATTCGATCTGTGACTTCTCCTTCTGCATCGTCATTTAAAACAACGGCAACATAGGCATTTCGGTCTGTAACAATAACATTGGCCGTCCTTACTTCATCCAGTTGTGTTACCTGATCAGCTATCTGATCGGCGACTTCCATTCCGTTTTCATTATTTCCAGTCAGGTTATTATTATTATTTTGGTTGCGATTACCGAGATTATTGACGTCATTACCCTGTCTGTACCCAACATTTCTGAAGCCATTGTTGTCTCTATTATCCATCGCCTGATCTTCTTGGTTGACTCCACATCCCACAAGTAATGAAACTAATAAAATTGCTATTGACAAAAACTTAAACATTTTCAACTATATCACTCCTAAAATTTGTTATTCTTAACATGAGCGGAATGGTTACAAAATATGTATTTGAAAAAATTCTTTTGTTAAAAACTGGGGTTTTATAAACGGGAGACATCCAGAATTAAATGCTTTTTGTAAAATAACGGAACGAATGTCCTTTATGCAGTGGTTTTGGTAGCTAACTGGTTTGTCGGACATTGGTTCCGTTTCGTCAAAATGGAGGGATTTACAGATTCATAGGTCATTGCTTCCGCGTTTTTTGCAAATCACATCTGTCCCTTGACGATTTTTGTGAAATAACCGATTATATGTCCTATAGCATCTTCAGATCAGAGGTATTGATAGAATCTACGGAATGTATGTCCTCTACTGCTGGCGGTTTAGCGGTTCTTTCCTTAAAAAATTGAAAAGCGTATAGAAGTAACGCTCTCAAGAAATGGATCCCTAAGTATTGAATTTTTGTTAATCTAACCAATGACAGGATTCTAAAACGACCCAAATATTTTAGCCCTACAAAGATAAACAATATATGAAGTAAAGTATTAAATAACAGATAAACTGGCAACTTCCCATATGTCATTTTTAACATCCAAAAACTACTGACAAAATAAGGGCCAAAATTTAAAAAATCCATGCTGTCTAAAGGTGGAATTCCTTTATAAAACAGCCACCATTTTTTTCTTTCACCAAAAATATCTAATAGTTTGGTGAAGACACTTATAAATATTGCCGCTGGAAAAAATTTTTTAAAGGTATTCCAGCCTAATAATGGTAAAGTTAACCAGGAAAGAATCAACATAGCTGCTAAAAGTAATCTCGAGTATTTCATGTATACACCCCCGATATGAATAGGGTGTTTATTTTAATAAAAATTAATCTGATACTTTAGATTCATATTTTCTAATTGCACTATCAGATTATCTTGTAAGCGAAAAAGAGCTGAAAACGACTCACATCGTCTCAGCTCTTTCTTCATTATTGCTTGGCAGCCAGTGCCCGTTGAAATTCTTCTTTTATCTGTTGAAGCAGTTCTGCTTCAGTTAATAAGCGGTAACCTGCAGCTGCGAGGGCTTTGGCACCGGTAATGAGGGCATGATCGCCTTGTTCTGATTTAGCTGCTTCCCGGAATTCCGCTGTATGACCAATCAGGTCATCTGGACCAATTTTAATATGGCCATGGGATGTCGGAACTTCATAGCTGATATTTCCTGCATCTGTAGAGCCTTTCCCTTTCCGTTTTTCGGTATGAACGACTTCACCCAGGGCTGCTAGTTCAGCTCCTAATACTTCATCTAACACTGAATTCAAAACGAAATCTTTTACTTCATTTTGGAACCGTTCAATTTTAACTGTTGCGCCTGTAGCAAGCGCAGCACCTTCCGCGATGCGGCGGACTTTATCAGATGTTTCTACCGTTTTGCTCCATGTTTCTGCACGGATGAAAAAACGTGCGGATGCATATTCCGGTATGATGTTTGGTGCATCCCCGCCGTGAGTGATTATGCCATGGATCCGAATATCTGAAGCTAACTGCTGCCGAAGCGCATTAATGCCATTAAATAGTTGGATAACAGCATCAAGTGCATTGATCCCCTGTTCAGGCGCTCCGGAAGCATGTGCAGGCTTTCCATAAAAATGAAAATCAAGCGGATCGACAGCAAGGGATTCGCCAGTCAAACTTGTTTTTCCGCCTGGATGGAGCATTAGGGCTACATCGACATCTTTCAAAAACCCTCGTTTAACAAAACTCCCCTTTGCGCTGCCGTTTGGCCCGCCTTCTTCAGCCGGTGTACCGAGAACAACGACTCGCCCTCCAGTTTGTTCCAATACTTCGGCTAGCGCAATAGCAGCTGCTACACTCGTTGTTCCAATAATATTATGACCGCATGCGTGGCCAATCCCGGGCAGTGCGTCATATTCTGCGAGGAAGGCCACAACCGGGCCCTCTTTACCGCTCTTCTTTTCTGCATAAAAGGAGGTTTCGTGTCCTGCCACCGCCGTTGTTACTTCAAAACCGGCATTTCTTAGGGTTTCCACATGACGGCTGCTTGCATAAAATTCCTGGTTCCCAATTTCAGGTCTTTCGTGGATATCGTGGCTTATTTGAATATATAAATCTCTATTTTCTTCAACCGATTGAAACAGGACATCCTTCGCATTTTGAACAAGGCTCATATCTGATTCCCTCCAAACATTGTTATTTTAAATCTTCAAACGCTTTATCCATTTCTTCTTGAGATAATTTCACTAAGTAAGAACCGCCATTGGTGTCTTCTAAAATTGCTTGTTCGATGTCCGCCTCATGATATAGCTCGACAATTCGTTTATATGTTTCGTTATCTTTATCTTCAGCTTTGGCTGCAATTAGATTGACGTATGGAACAACATTTTCGTCATCGGCAGATTCTTTAAAGATCGGGTCATCCGCTGGTGAAAATCCTGCCTGACCTGCAACCCCATTGTTAATAACGGATGCCGCAACATCTGGCAGCACACGTGGTGTTTGTTGTGCCTGCATTGGAACAATTTCAAGATTTAATGGATTCCCAGCGATTTTACTAGGATCTCCAAACAATCCAAAGTCGTCAGTCAGTGTAATCAAACCAGCCGTTTCTAAAAGACGAAGCGCACGGGCTTGGTTAGATGGATCATCAGGAATCGCAATTTTGTCGCCTTCCTTAATTTCTGAAACATCCTTAATTTTTTCAGAGTAAATCCCCATCGGTGCAAACACAGTTGAACCAATTGGTACTAGTTCTTCTCCGCTTTCATTTACATACTGAGCCAAGAAGGCAAAGTGTTGGAACGCATTCAAGTCAACTTCACCTTGAGCAAGGGCATTGTTTGGCAAAGTGTAATCGGCAAACTCAACTAGTTCAATTTCAATGCCTTCTTTTGCTGCTTTTTCTTTTAAAATTGGCCATTGGGCACCATCAGATCCGTTAACTCCAATTTTGACCTTAACCGTTTCGCCTTCACCATTATTGCTGGCATCGCTGCTGCCGCAAGCAGATACAATTAAAACTGTTAAAATAGCAATGCATAAAATCCATAGTTTTTTCATTGTCTGTGATCTCCTTTATGTTTAAATGTTTTGTAAGAAAAAATATACTATCGTCTCATGATTTTTCTTGAGAGCGTATTGCCAAGCCATTGGGCTAGCTGCACCATCACGATTAAGATAACTACAGTAACAACCATGACACTTGTATCAAACCGCTGGTAGCCATAAGTCATCGCAACATGGCCAAGTCCTCCGCCACCTACTGTTCCGGCAACCGCAGAGAAGTCAATCAGACTGACTGATACAAATGTAAGTCCTAATACGAGTGGACCAAGTGCTTCCGGAATCAAAACTGTAAAGATGATTTTCAGCGGACTTGCCCCCATTGCTTGTGCTGCTTCGATTACGCCCGGATCGATACTTACCAGGTTATTCTCAACGACCCGCGCAATGGTGAAGCTTGCTACAATCGTCATTGGAAAAATCGCAGCCATTGTTCCAATTGTAGTTCCCATTACAAATCTGGTAAGCGGTGAAATCGCTACTAAGAAAATGATAAATGGCACAGGCCGAATAATATTGATAATGACATTCAAAATTTGATAGACTACTTTATTTTCTAAAATATTATTTTTCCTGGTTACATAAATTAAAAGGCCCATAGTTATTCCGATTATCGATCCAAACAATAGTGTTAATGCGACCATTAGCAATGTTTCACCGGTAGATTCAACAATCCGCGGCCAAAATGTCGACCAATCAACGTTCATTTCGGGGCACCTCCTCTATTTCCACAATCTTTTTAAGCTCATTTAAAACATTTTGAACTGATTCTGGATTACCAATAAATGAAACTAGGAGATTCCCAATCAATTTTTCCTGAAGTTCCTTAACAGAGCCGTAAACGATATTAAAATCGACTCCGTGTTTCCTTGCAATGGTCGAAAGAACAGGGTCATTTGTTACTCCGCCTTTAAAGATAACCCGGTACAGCGTTCCTCCACCGTTCCCATGCCATTCATTTAAAAAGTTTTGCGAAGGCATATCCTGTTGAACAGAACGAATAAAGCGCTGGGTTGTTGGATGATTGGGATTCGTGAATATATCAAATACCTCACCGGATTCAATTACTTCCCCGTTCTCCATAACTGCCACTTTATCGCAAATCGATTGAATGACATGCATTTCGTGTGTAATCAATAAAATCGTAATTCCTAAGTCACGGTTTACCTTTTTTAATAATCGTAAAATGTCAGCCGTTGTTTCAGGATCAAGAGCAGATGTAGCTTCATCACAGATTAAAATATCGGGAGAAGTCGCAAGTGCCCGGGCAATTCCGACACGCTGCTTTTGTCCGCCTGACAATTGGTCTGGGAAATCCTTTGCCTTATCGCTTAGTCCAACAAAACGTAACAATTCTGCTACCCGTTCATTGATTTCCTTCTTAGACGCACCGGCAAGTTTCATCGGGTACGCAATATTACCTGCAACAGTACGGGAATTGAATAAGTTGAAGTTTTGAAAGATCATGCCAATATTTCGGCGGCGTGAACGTAAATCTTTCGGCGATAATTTGCTTACATCAATGTCTTGGATCAAAACAGATCCAGAGGTCGGTCTTTCCAGCATGTTTACCAATCGCAGGAGTGTACTTTTACCTGCGCCGCTGAAGCCGATGATCCCAAATATTTCTCCTTCCTGAATAGTGAGAGAAACATTCTTGACTGCGTGCACCTCCCGCTTCCCAAGACTGAATGTCTTGGATACATTTTTGAATTCAATCATGTTGAAGACCTCCCTTGAAAACTAAAAACTTCTGAAAAAATGAATCTTGTTTTTGACAAAAAAATCCTTCTTTCTCTTTAATAGACAAGAAAAAGAAGGATTCTAAAAAAGAAACCATCTCCTTCTCATCTTCCAAATGTTACACATTTGCAGGAATTGGCACGGTATTCTAATTTCGAATCCGCTGCCGAGATTTCATCGGGCCTGTCCCTCGATCTCTCTTGATAAGAAAGTGATTTGTGGCTATTTAGTTGGCAAAAAGAAAATTATTTTGTTTAGAAGGAATTTATAAAACGAAAAATCCCTCCTTTTCTATCAGATAAGAAAAAGAGGGATTCTATGTAAAGAAACCATCTCCTTCTCATCTTCCAAATGCCGTAACATTTGCAGGAATTGGCACGGTATTCTAATTAAATCCGCTGCCGAGATTTCATCGGGCCTGTCCCTCGATCTCTCTTGATAAGAAAGTGGATGTTGCTATTCGTTTTGTCAAAAACAATAAGCTAATAATAGAGTCAAAATGATTAAAAGTCAATAGTCTTTTTAGTGGGAAAATTTTCATGGCGGAGAAGCCATTCTTTTCTCCATAACCCGCCTGCATAGCCTGTTAGTGTCCCATTTGAACCTATAATACGGTGACAAGGAATCACAATGCTCAGCTTATTTTTTCCGTTTGCACTTCCAACTGCCCTAATGGCTTTTTCATTCCCTATTGAGACGGCAATATCCTTATAAGACCCTGTCTGACCATAATGGATCCCTGTTAAAGCCTTCCACACTGTTTTTTGAAAATGAGTCCCTTCCATCTGATAAGGGAATGAAAATTCTCGGCGGGTTCCTTTAAAATATTCATCCAATTGATGATAACAATCTGCTAATACTTTAGGCGTGTCTTCCTTCATTTTATTTTCTCCTTTTTCTTGTTCAGAAAATAGGATTGAATAAACGACGTCATCTGTTCCGGCTATTTCTATTACTCCAATTGGAGACTCGTAGTCTACTTTATATACATCACTCATATAAGGACCTCCATAAATAAAAAGTAGCATAAGCACGCCAACCTTTCCAATTGGCTGCCATATCATTCAGTTCTTCTAATGTTGGTTTAGATTCAAGTCCTAGCTGAAGCTTTATTGCCTGATGGAGACCGGCATCGGCTATTGGAAAAGCATCAGGAAAATGTAAACACTTCATCATGACATAATCTGCTGTCCAGGCTCCCACTCCCCGAATCGCCATTAAAGATTTTTTTACTTGCTGATACTCCTGCTCTTGCAGCAGACCTGCTTTTGTTAACTCTCCATTCGCCATGGCCTTTGCAACTCCGATTATATATTCAGCTTTTCTGCCGGTGAACTGAAGCTTTCTTAAATCCTCCTCTTCCATTGACGCGATTTTTTTATAGCTAGGGTAAAGCCAATAGGTTTCATTTTCAAAAATAATACTTTCTCCGAAATGTTCAACAAACCGTTTCTTTAAGGTGTAGGCAAATGCTAAATTGATTTGCTGACCCATAATCGCCCACGTTAACGCTTCAAATAAATCAGGGATACAGATGACCCTTAGGCCGTGATACTTTTTGAATAACCGCTGCAGCACTCGATCTTCGCTCGCTGCTTCATAAAAACGACTCAGTTCTTGGTCCAAATCAAACCATTCCCAAATATACTCTGCTATTTCCTGTTGGAGGTTTGAAGATAGTGTCTTTACGGGAAACTCTACTAGAATGCAATCTGAAGAACCCGAGATTTTTACTACTATTTTTTCTCCTTTGATTTTTAAAAGTTTATATAAATAACCATCTTTTATTTGATGGAGGACTTCTTGGCTGGATCTCCCCAAGAACACAAGACACTCTTCAAAATTGAAATCCTTTGGCGGAAAAATCTCAAGATATGATTCGTGACTCCTCCATTTCATGACCGCAGTTCCTTTTCTTTAAGGGCACGATATTCATTTGGTGAACAATTTTTTAAGCGACGAAATACCCTATAAAAATTAGAAGGGCTTTGGAATCCGACATCATAGCAAATCTCAAGATTTGTCAGCATGGTTTTATCAAGAAGATATGCTGCTTTATCCACTCTTATTTTTTCCAAATAAGTACGGGGAGTTTCCGCCGTTTCTTGTTTAAACACCCGCTCCAAATAAAAAGAACTAACACCGACATGATTCGCTATATCTTGTAAAACCAGCTTTTGTTTATAATGATTAAGTAAAAAGGCTATTACATTTTTCACAAGTCCTATATGCGGGGAGTGTTCGACTTCAGGCTGACATCTCTTGCATGGGCGATACCCTGCTTTTTCAACTTCATGGAAATCAAAGAAGAATTCAACATTTATTTTTTTCGGTTTTCTGGACCGGCATGACGGCCGGCAATAAATTTTCGTGGTTTTCACAGCCGTAAAAAAAAGCCCATCATACTTTCGATCACAGACAATAATTTTTTCCCACATTTCATCAAAAGAAAGATTGATCTGATTAGCCATTTACATAATCTGCCCTTTCTGTCTTAATTCTCAAATAAAAAAGAAGTATCCTGTAACTCTATTAATTGAGATGCACTCTTTTCTAATAACGTAATCACCTGATCTGACAATGCATTTCCAAAGCTTAATCGTATTACTCCTAATTCTTTTAGCTTATTACAATTGGTTACTCCCGGTAAAGACAATACATTCAGTGGCGCCTCAACACTCGAAGTAAATTCCTTTATTTCAGCATGGTTTGTCAATCCAGGGACAAACACACCACTTGCACCGCTTTCCATATAAGCCTTTGCTCGCTGAACGGTTTCAGGGAACGGATTATCGATTTGCAAATAGGTATCGGTTCTGGCATTGATATAAAAATCCTGAAATCCCCTTTGGTCTAATGCCTTTCTTATTTCTGTTAAAAGCTTACAATGCTCCGTCATTTCTCTTAGTCCAGATTCTTTTTTGAGTGAATCCTCAATATTGATTCCAGCAACCCCAACATCTGCCGTCCGTAAAACATTCCCAACAATCGCCTCGGTGTCTTCGCCATATCCTGCTTCAATATCTGCAGATACCGGTATTTTCACATTTTCTGTAATGGTTTTAATGATGCCTAAATGTCTTTCAAAGTCTATTAATTGTCCGTCCTTATATCCTAGGGAATTAGCAATCCCCCAGCTTGTTGTTCCAATTGCTTTAAATCCTGCCTTCTCAAGAATAAGGGCTGATAGCAGATCCCATGCATTCCCTAAAAATAAGATTTCCTGTGATGAATGCAGCTCATTGAATTCCTTAATTTTTGTCATTCTAAAATCCTCCAAATGTTTTTGGTATATCGATTTTAGCAATTTAGCTACATCCATTTCGTCCTTATTCTTGCTCTTATGGTCTATTTAAATTTACAAATTTTTGCTTAGATACTCTCTCTGTATAATCTTTACATTTTGTCGATTTCTGCTGGATTGATTCTTTTTTTATTAAAACATGGCCATTCACCACTATTTGCCATTTTGGTTCCCTTTTAAAAACAGTAACAAAGGGGAAATCTAAAATGAATTAGAACTTGCAGAGGAGACATTAACGTGTTCAGTATTTATCTTTAAAGGACTCATATACGAAAAATTTGAACAAAGGAGCGGCAAATAGTGAAAATAGTGGTAACAGGAGCAGCAGGAAAAATTGGTCGCTGGACCGTAAGAACTCTCTTAGAGGCTGGTCATGATGTGACAGCTACTGATAAAAAATTAAGGGAAGAATCAGCGTCCCAAAACTTTATCCAAGCTGAATTGCGTGATTATGGTCAGGTTTGTCAGCTTTTGAAAGGATCTGACGCGGTGGTCCATCTCGGAAATATTCCCACTGATGTCAGGAACACACCCCAGGCCATTTTTGAAAATAATATGATGGTTAATTTTAATATCCTGGAAGCATGTAAGGATTTTAAAATTCCTAAAATTGTGTGGGCATCCAGTGAAACCGTTTTGGGGTATCCTTTTGTAGAGGATCAGCTTAGTTACTTTCCTCTCGATGAGGAACATCCAACAACAATAAAGTCCTCCTATGCAATGGCAAAGATCCTGACTGAACATCTCTCGGAATTGTACCACAACCTTACAGATGGACAGATAGTGGCCCTTCGCTTCGCCAATATTTATGAGCCTGATGAATATGAAAAAATTCCAACCATGCATTGGAATGATCAGCAAAAGGATATACAAAGGAAAAATGCTTGGGCTTATTGTGATGTAAGAGATGCAGCACAGGCCTGCCGTCTTGCCATAGAAGCAGAAAACTTAGGCTATCAAATATTCCATATAACAGCTCCAGACACCATTATGCCAGATCTCAGTCAAGATTTAGTCAATAAATATTTCCCTAAAGTAGCTTTAAAAAGACCAATAAACGGACACGAGACTTTAATGGCAATAGATAAAGCCCGACAGGTTCTAGGCTACGAACCTCGCTATACATGGCGGGATGTCCTAAACAACGACGGCAAACTCAAAGCATTGCCCCAGGATCAACTCGCCTTAACAAACAAAGAAATATGAAACAGGGGGACGGTTCTTTTGTTTCATTTTTAAGAACCTGACCCCCTATTACAGCGGGGTCAGACCCTTAAGGCATAATCCGCAATCCAGTAAAAGTACCGCTAAGAAAATGGTAGAAGCCATGGAGGGATAAAACAACTGTTAAAAAAGTCTTTAGAGCGGATTCCAAAGGCTTTTTAGTTTCTCATTGTCAACTCCTAAAATAGTTCAAAAAACAACCCTGTTATTTTTCGCGCATAACAGCCCAATTACGGGCGAATGGATCTTGGAAATCAATAAAATGAGCAAATCCTTCATCCCGAATTTCTTTTACTTTAGCACCAGCGGCAGTCAATTTTTCTACTAATTTTTCAATATCCCATTTTGTTTTAAAAATAACAGGGGACAATTCCTCATTTATAGCTGCAACTGACAAACTGCTGTGAAGCAACAAGTTTGGCCCTTTATATAAAGATAACATGTAAAACTCTTCATCTTGTTCTATTAGGAGTTTAAAGTCTAAATGCTTTACATACCAATCTGCTGCCGCTTTAATTTTATCTTTTGGAATTGTTACTTGGATATCATCCACACATTCAAGTATAGGCGTTTTGACATTTTCCGCTTTTGGAATGAAAGGTTCTGCTCTCGGCTTCCAATTGTCTTCCAAAAACAATTCATGAACCTCTTCCTCTGACAGAGCTCTATTGTATAATCTCACATCATCTATCATTCCCTGAAAAAAGAAGTACGGTTCGTCAGTTGATTTTCTTCCAATATAAAGGGGCTCTTTTGTATCAGGTACTATACTTCCATGTTGTTTGCATATTAGAACACCATTTTTATATAACTGGAACATTTGATTTTCGTAAGTGATTACAATGTGATACCAAAACCCCTTATGAACTGGAGCCTCCACATAAAGGTCAGGCTCCAGCAGAAATCTATGGAACGTTATGTTGGAGTTTCGAGTACTTAGTTGAAACACCCTCCTATTATGATGCCCGTCTTGAGAAACGATTGCGTTGTGCCAGCCAGATTTCCCCGAGATATCATCGTAGCAGCACCAAACAGAAAGTGAAAATGCCTCATGGTTAATAATCGGAGCCGGTTCTACAACAATAAAATCGTCAACTCCATCAAAATAATAAGCACTCTGAAAATTGCCAAACCGATCCTTACATAATGTTGCACCGACTACTTTTCCATGAAATCCATTCCCGCTTGTATCCTGGGCATCGCCATTAAATAAATACTCTGTGATTAGCCCCTTTCGTAAATCGATAGTTTTTGAACTTCTGCCAAACAATTCATCAAGTGAGATTCGAAACAGATCCGAGAGTGCTGGCAACAGTGATATATCTGGACATGATTGTTCATTTTCCCACTTACTCACAGCCTGACTTGTAACACCTAAGCGGTTGGCAAGCTGCTCCTGTGTTAAACCGTTTTGTTTCCTAAACTTACTGATTCTCTCAGACAAACCCTTAGCATAATTAGTGGTCATTACTTTACCGCCCTTCGTATTTATTAATTTAATTCTACGAAACACTATGTAAAATAGGTATCACTTGTTGGTAGGAAATAGATTTCCTTAATTCAACTTATAGTTGAATTTATGTCTGCAACAGGGTGCAACAGGGGGACGGTTCTTTTGTTTCATTTTTAAGAACCTGACCCCCAAATACAGCTGAAGGATTAGACCTTTCGTTTATGAATTCTCTTTCAAAAATTCATGGAACCACTTTACACATTGATACGTTTTATTCCAGTCCGGGTCTTGATCTTCAATGCTCCAGCAAGCCGATAGGGTAGCCATCGCAATGGCTGCCTTCAATAAGCGTTTACGGTCGAGTCCTAACTGCCCACTAATTGTATCTACTCGAAATCTCAACAACTCCTTTGGACTTTCCTTGGTATGCAAATGATTCAATAAAAACGAAATTAAATCAAAATAACGATCTCCTAAAACCCCTTTCGGATCAATCGCTACCCATCCGTGTTCTTGGGAAAATAAAATGTTTTCATGATGCAAATCTCCATGCAACAGTTCAGCTCCAGAAGAAGACGATACCACGTCTAGAAAGCAATGCTCAGCTAAATCAATATCAGAATTTATAATAGGACCATCTCCATTTGGATAAGTTGTCCGATAACGATTAAGCCCATGAAACCAGTTTAAAATAGATGGAGTTTCTTTATTAGCAGATTTAGATCTGCGAATTGCCTGCCAAACCTCCAAATAATGCTGAAGAACGAGTCCTTCATCTTTTATCTCAGAGAGCATGGTACCCGGAATCAATTGTTCAAGCAGCATGGCCCCATTTTCTCCATCTGAATTCAACAGTTTTGCACACCCATTTCCCCCATAGCTCAGGATCGTATGTATCTCATTCTGAAAGTCAAAATTAGGAACACCCATTTTTAATATGCATGGCGCACCTTTTGAATCTATTACTCTTAAAACATAGTTATACGAAAGATTCTCCACAGGACCAATTGCTGTCAGCTGCCATTTAGTTAAATATGTCTGTACACGTGCTTCTAGCGATTCCAGCCAAATCTTGCCGTCTTCTCTAAAGGCATTTCTTATTTTTTCTTGAAATGCTCCTGATATTTGCATATTTGTTCTCCCTTAATAAATATAACTTTTTCCATCCTTGGTATAGATTGTGCTGGATTGTTCTTGTACAATTAAAACCGCCATGCTTCCGATTCAATATACCCGTCTGCAATCCATGATGTAGGTCCTTCCAAGAAAATATCCTGAATCAAATTTTCTGCTAGTCGGTACTCGATTTTAAGGGTGCCTCCATTGGTCTGCACCCGGACGGGAGACGTAACCTTTTGCAGTAGACCACAGATAATGGCTGAAGTAACAGCGCCTGTTCCACAAGCCATTGTTTCCTCTTCCACCCCACGTTCGTAGGTTCTGAGGATAAGAGAATCTGAGGCCAATACTTGTACAAAATTCACATTTGTGCCTTGCGGAAAAAGATTTAAATTCCAACGAATCGACTGACCCCAGCGATGGATCCTCGCGCTCTCAACCTCACGAACATGGTCCAATAGGATGACGGTATGCGGAACTCCCACCCAACCAAAATGATAAAAAACCTCTTGCTGATCTAATACCATCTGCTTATTAAGCTTGATCTTAGAGAGTCCAATATCAGGAAATTTCATTCTTACCTGCGACTCGGAAATCTCTGCTTCATACAGGCCATCAGCGGTTTCAAAGCTTTTATGAGTATGGCCGATTCCTAGTAAATGAGCAAACCTGACAGCACAGCGGGCTCCATTCCCGCACATCTCACCCTCGCTTCCATCCGCATTAAAATACCTCATCCGAAAATCTGCATATGCCGATGGCTCTAATAAAATAACACCATCAGCACCAAGGGAAAGCTTGCGGCGACATATGTTTTTAACGAAAACAGGAAGTTCAACAGCATCCATAATTCCTTCTCGGTTATCCACTAGTATAAAATCATTTCCGCATCCATTCATTTTCGTAAACGGAATTCTCATCTCATCCAGTCCCCCAAGTTGAAAGGCCCCCAATGGGAGCCTTTCGTATGTTATATACTTTCCGTAACTTCTTCTGATATGTTTTGATTAGGGCTGCCTAATTGCTTTTTAATCCAGTTCTTGCCTTCCATATACCTGGTAACAAGCATACTTGATACTGTATCACCTGTAGCATTTACCATAGTTGCAGGCGGGTCAACCAATGTCCCCAGCATAGCGATAATAGGCAGTGCCTCTGGCGGAAAACCATACATCGTGACGATAAGCATTTCCCCGATAAAACCTCCCCCAGGAACGCCAGACATCACCATACCGCTTAGAATGGCAATCAAAATCGCTGTTGTGTACGTATCAAGTCCTGTAAAAGGCATATTAAACAAACCAAAGATAAAAGATATTTTCAAAATAGCACTGAGACATGAACCATCCATATGTATGGTTGCACCAATAGGAATCACTATTTCCCTGATATCCTTCGGAACTCCAATTCTCGCTGTTGCTTCTAAATTAACAGGAATTGTCGCTACACTGCTTTGTGTAGAGACCGATGTTACAGCAGGAGTAATAGCAGCCTTCCAAAAAACAGGTATTCCTCTTCGCCCAGCTGCGACAAAAGCATAAAGCGTAAAGGCGATAAAGAAATAGAGGATCGAAATAGGGTAATATACTACCATTGCTCGTGCATAAGAGCCTAATAGCTCAGGGCCAAATACTCCTATAAGAGCAGCAAAGTAGGCACCTAGTCCAATAGGAGCGTACCACATGATGATTTTAATCAGTTTTTGCATGACATGAGAGAGTGCTTCAAGTCCTTCTGCTACTTTTCTTCCCTTATCTCCCGCCATATTAACTGCCAGACCAAACAGAATGGAAAAAATAATTAGAGCAAGCATATTTTTGCGGGATAACAGGTCCATGAAATCCGGAACTGTAAAAGCCTTAACAAACTGGTCTGCTGTGTCTAATGTTTGTATTTCTTCTGGTTGCTCTAGTGTTAGCTCTACCCCTTCAGCCGGAGGGATAAGCTGAACACTAAATAACATAATAACAGAAGAGATAACTCCTGTTACAAAGAACACGGCGAGCATTAGACCAAGGATACGTCCAAGCCGTTTTAGACTCGCAATATTTGCCACTGCACTGCTAATCGTTATAAAAACTAGCGGCACGACAATCGTAAACATAGCATTGATAAAGATATCTCCCAGCGGTTTTAAAACTTCAGCTTTAGCACCTGCAAAGATTCCAATCAATGCGCCAAGAGTAATGGAGATCAGTAAAATGATAGGAAACTTGTAAGAAGCCCAGACTCCCCGCTTTTTTCTCTTTTCCAAAAATACTCCTCCTTTATATGGTAATAGACTAAGTAAATCTAGTTGGTTCGTGCCGTGTAATAGCTTTCAATAACTCCCAATATGTGATTAATATCTAAAGATAATCTCTTTGTACAAAAGCAACTTTTAAAAGACTGAAAATACAGAAAACTCTGTGGTGGTATTTCTATATTAGAAAACGGAACCTTTTATGTCAATAAACGAGATTGCTAGATTTTTTGATAGTAAAATGCTATCCGTACAATTTTTACTTCTATTAGTACGAATTAACAATAGTTGGTTAAGGAATATTAGGTAATAACATGCCTAATCGTTATAAAGAAGAAATCAGGCAAAATTAAAATGAAAGGAACTTTGAGTAATGCTTTTCATTGGGGTTATTGCCTTCACAGTTCTATCATTAACTGCCTTTTCGATAAAGGATAAACATCTTCATTTATTTGAATTGTTAGCTATTTGGTTTAGTGCAACAGCTGTAAATGCACCAATCTACTCTTTTTTTCTTGAAAATAAACATTGGATAACAGTACCGGATAACAAAGAACTAGCCATAATTCGTATCATTTATACTGTATTGTTATTTCCTCTTATTATCACATGGATTCTCGATAAGACACTCTTAGTGAAACATATGACTGTAAGATACTTGTGTTATCTTGGAACTCTTGGATTTCTTTTTAATAGGCTATACACTCCATTTACTGGGTATTGTACATTTTAATACTGCCGGAATGTTATGGTATACACCTTTCAAATCGATCCCATTATTAATAGCCCTATTATCAGTTAGAATAATTCGATATCTTATGAGAAAAGATGGGATGTATAATGGCTCAACATACAAGTATTAACCTGTGGTTTAACATCTTCGTATTTCTTCTGGGATGTTATTTCGCTTATCGACTTCCGCAACGATTACCTAGAAGCGTGGCAGCTCTCATCATGACATTCAGTTTAGCAATAGCTTTAGGTTTAGACCATACAATTGGGGTTCCTCCCATAGATTTATATGACACCAACATCGTTCCATGGCTAACCCTCTCGGAAATTCCAACCTGGGGCATGTATCCAATTGCAGCATATTTGTATATTTATCTGTTCGACAAGCTTAATGTTAAGGGCTTTTTTATTCCCTTTTATATTTTGTGCTGGTCCTTATTGGGAACTATATTTGAAGGACTAGCGAAAAACTTTAATGTTTTTATACACAAAGACTGGGAGCTCCGATATTCATTCCTTGTCTATTTATTTACTCAATTATTAACATTCATTTTATTTAGGATTTTAATGAACACATACCGAAAAAGGGAAGCCTCTTGATTTGACATTGCTAAAAAAAAAAAACAAAAGTGTAACCTTTGTTTTGGTTTTTATGTTCTGATACGCGTTACCCGATTATTACCCATTTGATTGATGAGCGACGATTTATTTTTACATTTTAAGTTAAAAGAGTGACTGACGCGAATCAGTCACTTAGATTTTATTCAAAGCTTCCGCTAACTCATTTTATTATTTTGTTAAAACGTTCTCTTCCAATACAGCAAATTTGTCTCCGTATATTTTAATAATATGGTTTTCTCCCCATGCACAAAGAGCATCTAAAATGCTTTGCAAGCTCCATCCATACTCACTTAACTCATACTCCACTTTCGGAGGAACCTGATTGTAAACAATTCTGTTAATAATACCGTCTTCCTCTAGTTCTCGTAATTGTTGGGTTAACATTTTTTGCGTAATATCTGGCATAAGCCGTTTTAATTCACTAGTTCGTTTTTTTCCATGTGTCAGGTGGCATAGAATTACCCCTTTCCACTTTCCTCCAATGACTTCCAGAGTTGCTTCTACAGCTATATTGTATTTCTTTTTCTTCATATTTATCTCCTCCAAATATATAGGCACTAAAAAGTACCTATGGTACCTTGAAGTATCTATATTACTTTAAAGTGCGTACTTCTCATAATTCTTCATATATCCCATAATAGCATTTGCCGATTAAAATTTATAGGATTGATTGATTGCTAGATCAAGTTCATTTATACAATTACACCATTTTTTAGGAGGAAAAAATACATGTCTTTAGAAAAAAAACGAAGTACGTTAGCACTGCTTGCTTTGGCAGTCAGTGCATTCGCAATCGGTACTACAGAATTTATTAGTGTTGGGCTATTGCCTCTCATAGCAGAGGATTTACAAATATCTGTTACAACAGCAGGTTTAACCGTTTCATTATACGCCTTAGGAGTTACATTTGGTGCACCGATTCTTACATCTCTTACTTCGGGCATATCACGTAAAGCTTTATTGCTTTGGATAATGATTGTTTTTATTATAGGAAACAGTATCGCAGCTGGAGCTAACAGTATTGAGGTTTTACTTGCAGCGCGTGTAATTTCGGCATTTTCACACGGTGTTTTCATGTCAATCGGCTCTACCATTGCGGCAGATTTAGTACCAGAAAATCGACGGGCAAGTGCCATTTCGATTATGTTTACTGGACTAACAGTCGCCACTGTTACTGGTGTTCCATTTGGAACATTTATTGGTCAGCAATTTGGCTGGAGAATAGCCTTTCTTGTCATTGTAGCTGTCGGTTTAATTGCATTAATCGCCAATAGTGTCCTTGTTCCATCTGATCTCCGCAAAGGAAATCGAACAACATTTCGCGATCAATTTAAATTGGTTACAAACAAACGCCTACTCTTAATTTTTATCATTACGGCTTTAGGCTATGGCGGAACATTTGTCGTCTTTACCTATTTATCACCATTACTGCAAAATATTACAGGATTTAAACCAGGAACAGTTGCAGTGATTCTTTTGATATACGGGATTGCCATTGCAATTGGCAACATGATAGGCGGAAAGCTATCCAACCAAAATCCAATAAAGGCATTATTTTATATGTTTATCGTACAAGCCATAGTCCTATTTATCTTGTTCTTTACGGTACCATTTAAACTTGCCGGATTGATTACGATCTTCCTCATGGGGCTTATGGCCTTTATGAATGTGCCAGGATTACAGGTTTACGTGGTCATGTTAGCAGAACGCTTCGTACCTGCGGCGGTAGATGTTGCATCAGCTATTAATATTGCTGCATTCAACGCGGGGATTGCAATCGGGTCCTATTTGGGCGGAGTCATTACAGACTCTATTGGACTCATTCACACTACCTGGGCAGGAGGGCTAATGGTGCTTATAGCCGTGATATTAACAGGCTGGAGCAGAAAACTTGAAAAACGATAAATAAAGGAGGTGATTAACTAAATAATAATAAACAAATGGAGCTCACCATAATTTCCTTAAAACAATAATTGGAGGTTTATTGATAATGATTAAAGGCTTACAAGATACAACTACTTTGCATAATGGAGTTAAAATGCCGCGGCTTGGTATTGGCGTATTTAAAGTTGAACAAGGTCCTGAATTAGTTCATGCTGTTAAATTTGCCATTAAACATGGGTATCGCAGCATTGATACAGCCGCCATTTATGAAAATGAGGAAAGCGTTGGTCAAGCGATCCGTGAAGGGCTGGATGAAGCAGGCATATCTAGAGAAGAACTATTTGTTACATCCAAAGTATGGAACTCCGATTTAGGGTACGAATCGACCATTAATGCTTATGAAACAAGCTTAAAGAAACTAGGTCTTGATTATTTAGATTTATACCTTATCCACTGGCCAGTTCAAGGTAAATACAAAGAAGCGTGGCGGGCATTAGAGACTCTTTATAAACAAGGCAAAGTAAAGGCTATTGGAGTTAGTAATTTTCAGGTCCATCATCTTGAAGACTTAATGAAGGATGCAGAAATAAAACCAATGGTCAATCAAGTTGAATACCATCCACGATTAACCCAGAAAGAAGTTCATGCCTTTTGCCAGGAGCATGGCATTCAGTTAGAAGCTTGGTCACCTTTAATGCAAGGTCAATTATTGGATAATCCAGTTTTGCAAGAAATCGCTAATACCTATAACAAAACCATTGCACAAATTATTATAAGATGGGATTTGCAAAACGGAGTTGTAACCATTCCAAAATCTACGAAAGAACATCGCATTGTCGAGAACGCTTCAGTCTTTGATTTTGAGCTGACGAAAGAAGACATGTGGCGAATTGGTCAGCTAAATCAAAATTATCGCGTAGGACCCGATCCTGACAACTTTGACTTCTAGTTTATTAAAAATCAAAATAGACGCTTCCCTTCATACGGCAGCGTCTATTTTTACTTTTCAATTATTATATTAAGCTTTTATTTTTCACATGGATATAGGTGACGGCTAATGCCAGTACCAGGACGGTTCCCTTCACAATGTCAAAGGCATAGTAAGGCAGATTCAAAATCGTTAATCCATTGAGTAAGATTCCGATGACAGCTGCACCAAAAAAAGTTCCAATCGCGTTGGGCTTCCCAGCACCTAGTACGGAGTACCCGACAAAAACTGCTGCAACCGCCTCCATCAGCAACGGTGCACCGGCATCAATCTGCCCAGAGCCTACCCGTGCTGCAAATAAAATACCGGCTAAGGAGGCAAAAATGCCTGAAACGACATAAGAGATACACTTAACTTTACGGACGCTGATTCCTGATAATGTTGCTGCCTCAGCATTTCCGCCTGTCATATAAAGAATACGTCCCCATCTGGTAAAATTCAAAACTACATAAGCTATAATTACTAATAAAATCATAATCCAAACAGGGACAGGAATCCGAAGCAGCTGTCCTTGTCCAATCCATAAAAAGGCTTGTGAGAACTCACCAATTGCCGTTCCCCCAGACGTTAGCGGCATATGATTGTAAATCGAATAGCCCTCTGTATAGGTACGATGAAGTCCTGCTACGATATACATCGAACTTAGAGTAGCCAATAAATCCGGGATACCAACGACCACAATTAAAAAACTATTAAATAAGCCAACCGCTGCCCCCACCAGAATAGGTAAAATAAGGACAAGCCAAAGCGGGAGATCATACCAAACCATTAGTGAGGCAGTAATGACAGTAGATAATGACATGGTCGAACCTACTGATAAATCAAAACCGCCTACAACTAATGTAAACGTAATTCCTAGTGCAAGTACGGTCACAATAGAAATCGATCTCAGAATATCCGTTAAGTTTCCGTACGTAAAGAAGGCTTCACTAATCATGCTAAAATAAAGGACGATTATTAATAAAAGGGCAATTGCACCGTATTTAAATAGAAATTGGATGCTTTTCTCTTTCATGCTGGTCTTCCTTTCCCCCGCTTGCATATAACAAGATCCGTTCTTGGGTTGCTTCTCCTTGAGCAAATTCTTTTACAACTCGGCCATCATACATAACCAAAATCCGATCTGAAATCGTTAATATTTCGTGAATTTCACTAGACAGATAGAGAATACCCTTCCCCTCTTCGGAAAGGTCGCGGATGAGATTATAAATATCATTTTTAGCTCCTATATCCACACCCTTTGTCGGTTCATCAAACAAGTAAACACTGGATTCCTGTGACATCCATTTGCCAATAGCGACTTTTTGCTGATTTCCGCCACTCAAATGATGTATGGGTGTCTCAGTACTTCCTGCTTTAATTTGCAAGAAAGAAATAATATGTTCTGTAAAGGTTCTTTCAGATTTATGATTGATGAACAAGCCTTTTGTGAATTTTTTTAAGTTTGGAAAAGTCGCGTTTTTTCTAACGGATTCGTGGATAAATAAACCTTCTTTCCGGCGTTCTTCAGGTATAAGCACCATTCCTGCTTCGATCGCGTCGCTTGGATGCTTAACTTTTACTGCTTGATCAGTAACGTTAATCGTCCCTTTTAATACAGGAGTAACTCCCATTAGGCTTTTGGCAAGCTCTGTCTTTCCTGCCCCAACTAGGCCAACAACTCCAACAATCTCACCAGCACATACAGAGAATGAAATATCATGCAGTTTTCTTTCGGCAGATAATTCCTTTATTTCGAGTACTGACCTTCCAATTCGTTTCTCCCTTTCGCCATGGTTTGTGGAAAGAGATCTACCAAGCATTAATTCTACAACTTGCTCCGGTGTAGTAATTGTTGTATCCAAAGTCCGAACTACAGTCCCTTCCCGCATAATTGTAATTTGATCACAAATTTCAAATACTTCAGGAAGGCGATGCGTAATGAAAATGATCCCTACTCCTTTATTTTTTAAGCTTTTTATCACTTTAAATAATTGCTCTGCTTCATGTATAGATAACGGTGCTGTCGGTTCATCAAATATGATTACTTTTGCTGAGTGGACAAGGGCACGGGCAATTAACACAATCTGCTTCTCTGCTAAAGAAAGCTCAGATGCTGGCCAATGTAATTCAATATGATCGGCATGAACTTGTTTTAATATTTGACGGGCTTTTTCATACAGCTTTCTTTTCGAAATAAAAACATCCTTGCTTGATGCAAACGTATCTAGCAAAATATTTTCTGCTGCAGACATTTGAGGAACGATTGCCGTATCGACTTCCTGATAGACGCAATAGATACCTTGAATTTTTGCCGCTTTTGGCGATTTGAATCTCATACTTTCTCCGTTTAACAAAATCTCTCCTCGATCCTGTTCATAAACACCCGAAAGTATATTCATCAGTGTACTTTTTCCTGCACCATTTGCTCCGAGAAGAGCATGAACTTCACCACTTTTCAGTTGGAAGCTCGCGTTTTTCAATGCTGTTGCTGATCCGAACTTCTTTTCAATATTTCTCATTACAAGTGAAGTTTCTCGCATAGACAATCACCCCCGAAATATTCATAGGTGAACTTTTGTTAAAGCTTTTAAGACGATCCGGATTCCCCTTGCCTTACTGGCCTTCCAATTCCTTTAATACCTCTGTATATCCTTGTTCACTTGCTCCCCAGCCTTTAATATACTCATGAAGTTCATTAGTTGTAATCTGCTCTTGCGGAAGACTTGCCTGATCAACAAACACAGGATCAAGCACTATTTTTTCAGGAGGATTGTCTCCATTTAATTTTTGATAGAGATACCTTACCTGGATTCGGCCAATATCTGTTGGATCTACAGCCGCAGAAGCAACCCATGGACTGTTTTCTTGCTGCATCAATTGTAAATCCTCGTCACTCATATCGATCCCGTATACTTTAATATCTGTTCTCCCTGCTTGCTCTAAAGCACGTACAGCTCCTTTGGCAAACTCATCCCAAGCTGCCCAAACCGCAGTAATTTCACCTTCATTTGGGTATTGTTTTAGAATAGCTTCCATTTGTGCTTGTGTATCTAGAGCTGTATTGGCTGTCGCGGCTCCAAATGCAGCTACTTCTTTAATGCCTGGGTTATTATTCAAAAACTCAGCATAAGCCACTTGCCGTCTTTCCATTGGAGCAAAGCCGGCTACCCAAATTTTTACTATATTGGCGCTGCCGCTTGCATCTTCTGCCAGTTTATTCAAAGTTAACTCTGCCATTTTCTCATCGCCTTGCTGTAAAACAGGTACGCCTTCCACGCTCACGTCAGCATCAAAGGCAACTACAGGTATACCTGCAGCTATTGCTTTTTCTACACCTGGTGTCAGTGCTTCTTTTGTGCCATGATCAATTAAGATTCCATCAAACCCTTGGTTAATCGCTGCATCCAAATGAGATGCCATTTTCGCAAGGTCCCCATCAGAAGTAAAGACCGTAACAGAACCGCCGAACTTTTCTGCCTGCTCCTCGACTCCAGCAATATATTGTGCAGAGAAGGTTCCAAGGTTAATTTGCATAATAAGAGCGATTTTTTTATTTGCGAGCGGATGGTCTGTATTCGTTTTGGTTTCAGAAGGATGACTAGCTTCCTGTGCGCCCGCTCCCGTACCTTGTGGCTGACACCCGACCAGTAAAGTTCCAGCTAGTAAAATGACAAACATAAAAACATGTAATCTTTTTTTCATAATCCAATTTTCACCCCTATTTGACTGCCAATCAGGCTTTTAATATTTTCTTGATAGTTCGGATACAGGATCCCTTTTTCCGTAATAATGGCGGTTATATATTTTGCTGGTGTGACATCGAATGCAGGATTAAAAACTTTTGTATTTTCTGGGGCAATCCGGATGTCACCTAAATGAGTGACCTCTTCAGCCTTTCGTTCTTCTATTGGAATCTCTGTTCCGCTTGCAATGGTTAAATCAAAAGTTGAGGATGGTGCGGCTACATAAAAAGGAATATCAAAAGCATTTGCTAATATGGCTAAACCTAAGGTTCCAATTTTATTGGCTGTGTCGCCATTAGCAGCAATCCGATCCGCTCCTACAATGATGGCTTCAATCTGTTTCGACTGAATCGTGTGTGCAGCCATGCTGTCGGTAATTAACGTGGCATCTACTCCTGATTGCTGCAGCTCCCACACAGTTAGTCTGGACCCTTGAAGGACTGGGCGAGTTTCGCAGGCAAAGACACAGAACTGTTTCCCTCTTTCAGCCCCAAGATGAAAAGGCG
The DNA here is from genome assembly GCF_900207585.1 of Bacillus oleivorans. GTDB lineage: Bacteria > Bacillota > Bacilli > Bacillales > JC228 > Bacillus_BF > Bacillus_BF oleivorans. The sequence goes on from NZ_OAOP01000004.1 coordinate 403,376, forward strand.
CAAGGGCGGTACCATATTTGGCAGTAGCAATCGATCCGGCATTACAAATCGTCATTACGTTTTGAGCAGTTTTGAGCAGCTCTAGCCCATACTCACCGATTAGCCTGCATGTTGCTTCATCTTCTTCATGAATCCTTTTGGCTTCTTCTATCAGGATTGTTTTTGCATGATTAACTGTGTTTGCATTTTTCACAGCTTTCATTAGCCGTTCAAGTGCCCAGAATAGGTTCACTGCTGTGGGACGGGTTCCCGCTAAATAACGAGAATCCTCCTGAAGCAGCTGATAAAATTCTTTCAGATTCGCGGTTTTGTGTCGGTTTGCTCCAAACGCGAGTCCATAAGCTGCAGTAATGCCAATCGCAGGGGCTCCGCGTACTTTCAAAGTCACAATGGCATCATATACGTCCTCAATGGTTTCGAGAGTTAGATAGTGTATTTCAGTTGGCAGCTTCTGCTGATTTAAAATGGCCAGTTTTTCTGCATGCCATTTTATAGATATTGGAACAGTCATCGTAACTTCTCCTCTAATAAAGTAATAGCTTCTTTGATCGACTTGAATTCTCTGCGCTGCAATATGAGAGCTGTACCGATTGCAAGTGCATGTCTTTTTGATGTAATTCTCTTCTCGTTGTCTTGAATTCCATCCAGATCTTTTACATGCGCCAGTCCGACTGTTCTTCTGATTAGTTCGCAGCCGGCAAAGCCTAAGGCATCTGAAAAAACCTTTTGTAAAAATTGCTTTTGGTAGCCCTCCACTTCTGCAAAAGGTTCCACATTGTTTTTATCCCATAATTCAGAAAATACAGAAGCGAAAACATTCCATGTATTTTCAATGTGTGTCTTGATCACTTCTCTTTTGTTTCCTTCCCTTACAATAACTTGAAAGATTAGATTCCCAATAAACAGACCGACATCAAAGCCAATTGGACCATAAAAGGCGAATTCCGGATCAATCACCTTTGTTTCTGTATCACTTGCAAAAATACTTCCCGTATGAAGATCTCCATGTAATAGTGCTTCCGCCTCTGTAAGAAAGCTTCTTTTTAACCTGGCTACTTCAAGTTTTAACGGTTTATTGTTCCAAATCCCTTCCAAATCAGTTCGCAGCTCTGGTTCATAATTATTTGTTTCATGATCGAAAAATGGGTCCGTAAAAATCAGATCTTCAGTAATTTTGCATAGCTCTGGATTTGAAAACTTAACAGCCAAACGTTTCTTTTCAAAAGGATGTAATGCAAAATCGGAAGTTGAAAACAGAGTACGAGCTAAATATTCACCAATATCACTAGACAGCTTAGGATAGTCTTCACCATTAATCAAACCGCTTCGGGCAATCGTTAAATGAGACAAATCCTCCATGATTGTAATCGCCAGATTTTCGTCTGTTGCAAATACCTTCGGAACAAGATGCGGCACATATTCCCCATGCTTTTTCAATGCATTGGCTTCGATAGTGGATCTTTTTAGTGTAAGTGGCCAGCTTTCTCCTACGACCTTTGCATAAGGCAACGCCTGTTTTATAATAACGCCTCTGCCTTTTTCAGCATCTGTAATCTTGAATACATAATTAAGATTGCCGTCTCCGATTTCCCGCACTTCTAAGCATGCTGTTTCTTTAAATAACTTCAATTCCTTTACGAGTTGAGCTGCTGATTCGACGGTCAAAGGCTCATATTTTTGTTTTTCTAAAATAGTCATTTCAAACAGTCCTTTCAGTAAAAAATTGTGTGATTAAACCATCCCTTTTCATTCCTTAAGAGATGGTTTCAATGAGAATCGGAATGATTTAGACATTCTCATGAATAAAATAAAAAGCCCCTTTCCAAATGAAAGAGGCTTAAGAAAAATCTTCTTCGCCTCTCATCTCTCAGAAATTCACTTTCTGAATGGAATTAGCACCGTGCCTTACAGGATTTCTCCTGGCGCAGTCAAAAAATGCGCCCCGTTTCACAACGGTATTACGGTCGGTTGCTGGGCTTCATCGGGCCAATTTCCCTCCGCCTGCTCTTGATAAGAGTACTTAAAAATATTTAATTATGATTACTTGGATTACATGAGCAAAATGTTAGCATCGTTCTGTAGTGAATGTCAATTATTTTTTCTAAATTAAAAATAATCTATATTGACATAATTTTCAATCGGTGTATAATACAAATTAAGATTTTTTTAAAACTAAATTTATTTCTTATCAAGAGTAGGTGGAGGGACCAAGCCCTATGAAACCCGGCAACCGATCCTTATTTTAGGACACGGTGCTAATTCTTGCAGCGCGAAGCTGAGAGATAAGAAGCTGGTAAACAATAAACCTCTTCTTATTTGAAGAGGTTTTTATTTTTTATTCGCTCAGTCTGCGCTCCCTCGCCTCAGGTAAATTTTGAGTAATGCAAAGAAAGGAGGCAAATGATGAGTGAAGTTATCGCTTCCTATCAAATTTATGGGAAGACAGGTTCTTTTGAGAAAAAAGCAGAAGGAATTGCACTAGGGTTAACCGTTGGTTCTTGGACTGATTTACCCCTTTTAGAACAAAATCAGTTAGCAAAACATAAGGGGCAAGTTATTTCTATTCAAGAATTTCCAGCAGATGTCCATCCAGATAAAAAGGACGAAATTAAAGCTGAAGTAAAGATTTCCTATCCAAGCTTAAATTTCTCTTCAGATTTTCCTGCTATTTTAACCACTGTTTTTGGAAAATTGTCATTAGACGGAGAAATCAAATTACAAGATTTAATTTTTGCTCCAAAGTTGCTTCAAAGTTTCCCTGGCCCCCAGTTTGGGATTGAAGGAATCAGGAGCATCCTAAACATCCAAGACCGCCCATTAGTTATGAGTATATTTAAGGGTGTGATCGGAAGGGATTTAGATTATTTAACATCTCAGCTTAGGGAGCAAGCTTTAGGTGGAGTAGACCTTGTTAAAGACGATGAAATTCTGTTTGAAAACCCTCTTACTCCATTTGAAAAACGAATTCTCGCGTCTAAAAAAGTATTACAGGAAGTTTTTGAAGAAACCGGACATCGTACCCTTTATGCTGTTAACTTGACTGGAAGAACATCCGAGTTAAGAGATAAGGCCAGAAAAGCAAAAGAACTTGGAGCAGATGCATTGCTCTTTAATGTTCATTCCTATGGTCTTGATGTACTGCAGGAATTAGCAGAAGATGAGGAAATCAGGCTTCCGCTTATGGCTCATCCGGCATTTAGCGGGGCTTTTACTTCTTCACCTTTTTATGGTGTTTCAGGATCGCTCGTCCTAGGGAAATTAGTTCGTTATGCCGGGGCAGACTTCTCGCTGTTCCCTTCTCCATACGGAAGCGTCGCCCTTGAAAAATCGATTGCCCTAGCAATCGGTGAAAAATTAACGGAAGAAACCAGCTTAAAGCAGGCTTTCCCTGTCCCTTCCGCAGGTATTCATCCTGGTCTAGTTCCGCTTTTGATTAAAGACTTTGGAAAGGATTGTATTATTAACGCAGGTGGCGGGGTTCATGGACATCCGCATGGTGCAGCCGGAGGCGGTAAGGCATTTCGTCAAGCAGTTGCTGCGGCGTTAGCTGGGGTTTCATTAAGTGATGCTGCAATAGAACAAATAGAGCTGAGAGAAGCCCTTGAATTATGGGGAGGAGCGTAATGAAACAACCAATCATCTTTTGTGATTTTGATGGAACCATCACGAACAAAGATAATATTGTCAATATCATGAATCAGTTTGGTCCGCCTGAAGCAGATGCCATTAAAGAAGATATTTTAAACCAGCGGATTTCTATTTTTGAAGGAGTTAGCAGGCTATTTTCTTTACTCCCATCTTCTAAAAGAGATGACATCATCTCCTTTGTCATCAGGGATGCACAAATTCGCGAGGGCTTTCGTGAATTTGTAGAGTTTACAAGAGCAAGAAGCTTACCGCTTTATATTGTAAGTGGCGGCATCGACTTTTTCGTTTATCCCTTACTGGAACCATTTGCACCTTTTGCAGGGATTTTCTGTAATGAAGCAGACTTTTCAGGAGATCACATTCATATAAACTTTCCGTATTCTTGTGATGAAAGCTGTTCAAGTAAAGGCTGCGGCTGCTGTAAGCCATCTATTATCAGGAAAATGTCTTCCGATAACCACTTGAACATTGTCATCGGGGACTCGATCACAGATCTTCAGGCAGCGAAGATGGCAGATGTCGTGATCGCAAGAGATTTCCTTATTAAAAAATGCGAAGAGTTAGGCATTCCTTATGAACCTTTCGAAACATTCAAGGACTGTATTGACATCATTCAAAACCGATTGGATGTGAGAGTGTGAGTATATTTACATCCAAGTGGAATGAATTGGCTGACATTAAAGATGAACTGGCTGTAAGAGATTGGTTTATGGGAACAAGCGGCAATTTAGCTATTAAAGTGAGTGATGAGCCGTTACAATTTCTAGTCACAGCTAGCGGCAAAGACAAAAGAAAGCGAACCGATGAGGACTTTCTTCTTGTTGATGCGAAAGGAAGAGCTATTAGTGCAACACATTTAAAGCCTTCCGCTGAAACGTTACTGCATTGTTCCATATATAGCAGGACTTCGGCTGGATGCAGTCTCCATATTCATACTGTTGCAAACAATGTTATCTCGGAAGTTTATGGGGATTCTGGCAAGGTTGATTTTCAAGGTCAGGAATTGATTAAGGCGTTGGATAGGTGGGAGGAGAATGCTCTTCTTTCTATTCCAATCATCCGAAATCATGCTCATATACCACATTTAGCCGAAGAATTTGAATCATACGTTACTGGCGAAAAAGGAGCGGTCCTGATTCGAAACCATGGCATTACGGTATGGGGCAAAAATGGGTTTGAAGCAAAAAAACTATTAGAAGCATGCGAATTTTTATTTCAATATCGCATTACCCTGTTACAAATTAAAAATTTTAAATAAGAGAGGAAGATTAAAATGGCAACTATTAAAATTCAAGGTACCGAACAAATCATTTCAGGACAAACTGAGGTAGCTGCATTTTTGGAGGATCAAGGAGTTATTTATGAATATTGGGACATTAATCAGCTTCCTGTAGAGCTTCGTGAAAAGTTTGATTTAAGTGACGAGGAAAAAGAAGAAATTTTAAAAGCCTTCAAAACTGAAATTGACTCCATTTCCGAACGTCGCGGCTACAAGTCGGCTGATGTTATTTCATTATCCGATTCTAATCCAAATTTAGATGCGCTTTTGAAAAACTTTGAAAGAAAGCATCATCATACGGACGATGAAGTCCGCTTTATTGTAAGCGGTCATGGTGTTTTCATTATCAAAGGAGCAGACGAGGGCTTTTTCGAAGTTCATTTAAGCCCTGGTGACTTAATATCAGTCCCTGAGAATACACTTCATTATTTTACCCTATCTGACGATCGAAAGGTTGTAGCCATCCGCCTGTTCATTACTGCGGCAGGCTGGGAACCCGTGTATGCAGATGAAAATGTAAATGCATAATCTCATTTAAAGGATATAGTCCCAAGACATATGATTTTTGTCTTGGGACTTCTCTCTTTAAATACTACTCTATGATTTTTTAGGCGATTTTATTTGGAATGTTTATTTGTCAGTTCTGTTAAACCACATCACACTCGGGATCAGAAGCAATGCAAAGATGCCCCCTGCCAGTGAAAGAGTTGTAAAACTCGAATGAGCTACCACAATACCAGATAGGACACCTCCTGTTGCTCCTGACAAAGCAACTAGGACATCTACGGAGCCTTGAGTTTTAGCGCGAGTGGAAGCAGTCGTTGCATCCACAAGCATCGCTGTGCCGCTAATCAAGCCAATATTCCAGCCTAGCCCCAATAAGGCTAGTGCAATGGTTAAATAGAAAATCGATTCAGCCGGTGCAAAAGCTGCCAGGCCGCCAGCAGCTAGTAAAGTGACACCAGACGCAATCGCCATTATATTTCTTCCCAATTTGTCGACTAGGATTCCTGTTACGAGGGACGGAAGATACATTGCTGCCACATGTATTCCTATGATGATTCCAACCTCACGTAAACCATGTCCATAGTGCCCTATATGAACGGGAGTCATTGTCATGATTGCCACCATCACCATTTGAGTTGTAACCATCAATGTAGCTGCAACCGCAATTCCCCGTTTATTGTCAGCAAATAGATCGGACCCTGCTCCAGAAACGTTACTTTTATCGGTTCTCTGTCTAGCAGCGATAGCATCCGCTACAACAAGCGGGTCTGGGCAAAGAAATACTAATAAGACCAAGCCGGCAAGGACAAAGGCTGTCGCAGCAAGTATAAAGGGACCAGCCAGAGCAGGAACTCCAATAAATAAAGCAAATTCACCCATTGGCTCAACCAAGTTAGGACCAGCAACAGCTCCAAATGTGGTAGATACCATCGCGATACTAATGGCCTTTGCGCGCTGAGTCGGATTTGCCAAGTCAGTCCCGGCATAGCGTGCTTGCAGGTTTGTAGCTGAGCCAGCCCCATAGATTAATAGAGAAGCAAATAGCAGAATGATATTACTAGTTACGGCGGAAAGAATGACTCCGATCGCACCTATTCCTCCCGTTAAGAAGCCCGCAGCTAACCCCGCCCTGCGCCCAAAATGCTGAGAAAGTCGTCCTACAGCTAGAGCAGCTCCAGCCGAACCAAGCGTAAACAATGCCGTCGGTACCCCTGCATAACTATTTGAACCTAACATATCCTGAGCCAAAAGGGCTCCCACTGTTATCCCCGCAGCAAGACCCGCTCCACCAAAAATTTGTGAAAGGACCACAATTATCAAGGTACGTTTATACAGTTTCTTCTGCTTCTCTTTATCATCTATGTAACTTTGAATCCAATCTGGATTACCCCCTAATATCGCTGCCTGATCCATTTTATAAGACATCCTGTAACACCCGCCTATTCCAATTAAACTCACAAGTCTTCAACTGTAACCAGTATAATCTAATAATGGTTTGAATAGTGAAAAATATTTGTCAGATTGCCCGATTTTTAGTGCTTTAATGCCTTGTACACTATAGGGCACATCCCAATAAAAGACCATCTGGGCCTTCAGTCACCGCTATTCTTACGAATTCAAAATAAAGACCATCATAGATTTATCTTCTTTAAAGTTCCAGGCAATAATAAATATCTCTAACAGTTTGATTAAAAATACCCTCAAATCTTCCATCGCTGTGAAAATAGATTTTTTCCAGCTCATCCTTTGTGAATAGCAATTCTTTTTGAAAACCGTGTGCGATTAACGCCTTTTCAATTTGAATAAGGATCCCGATTCTTTCAATTAAATAAATCGATGAGGAAATTGGGTGAGGTGCGCTCAGACCAGCTTCTTCCTCTAAAACAAAAACCAAAATCCCTGAGTCATTAGAAAAGTTTACAGATAAAGAATGGGTCTGCTGTTTTTGATAAAACAGAGAAATCTTTATCTAGATGTGCCTCAATATATCTTTCAAGAAGACTGTTTAAACGTCTTATTTCGTCTGTTTTCATCTAACCATCCATCCCTCCTCTAAATCTGTTTATATAAATAGAAAAGCCAAAATAAGCGCAGGTTTTCCTGCTTCTTATTTTGGCCTAAATTCTAGCTTTCATCTATTCTAGAAACTCGTTGCCTTTATACATTTAATAGCGATTTTAATTAGTAAACGATTTATAAACAGATTAGAGCTCTATCAATTAACCCTATATCCACTATTAATAGTATACTGTATTTCCTTAATTTTCAATGTCTTTCTCTTGATTAATGGAAATATTTTTACAAGTTAAATGAGGTTTACAGTATAAAATATCTATTGAAATTATTTTTAGGCAACTCTATAATTACAAGAATTTATTTCACAAGATTGCGGAGGAACTTACAATGTGGCAAGAATTTAAAAAGTTTGCATTAAAAGGAAATGTATTGGACCTAGCTATTGCGGTTGTAATTGGGACTGCATTTGGCAAAATCGTTACTTCCCTCGTTGAAGACATCATTATGCCAATGGTAGGGTTATTGTTAGGAGGAATAGATTTTAGCCACCTTGCTTACGATGCGGTGAAATACGGAGTTTTTATTGAAACTATCATTGATTTTCTCATTATTGCATTTTCAATTTTTTTGGTCGTTCGCTTCTTTAACCGGTTTAAGAAAAAGGAAGAAGCTGCAGCACCCGTTATCGATCAAAAAGAAGAGTTATTGCGGGAAATTAGGGATTTGCTGAAAGATGGAAAATAAATAATTGCAGTAAATCATATCTTATACCAATGTTTTGCCAATAAAAAGCCTGTAATCACAAGATAACCCTATGATCTCAGGCTTCTTTAATTCGTTTTAACAAATAAAAGTTACCCATTTCTATTCTTTGACTGGCTTCTTGACAGCTTTCACCTCATACAATCCGCCTTCTGAGCTCAGCATGTATTCAGGCTTTGGCTTGCCAAGATTGGCTTTATGGCCCGATACAAAAAAGACCTTCAAAATGCAGAAGGTCTTTGTGGATCAGTCTAAGATTCGATTATTATCATCTACATTAATAAATCTGGGCGGGTCCGGAGTGGCTCCAGGATTTATGTGACCAGTTCCGCCACAAACTGTACATTTATATTGCCAGGATTCATCATCAGCCAGCATACCCGTTCCTTCACAAGCTCTGCAAACCGTATCCCGATTCACCATTGACACCCCTCCTTTTTACTTCGTCATTTATCACGCATGACTTTTTTGACGATCTTTTACCCAATTGATCAAGCCGCCTTTTACCATCATTTCAATTTGCCGTCCTGATAAAGTGTGACGGACCATAATCTCGAGTCCTTTTCCTTTTACACTAATATTGAATTCATTGCCTTGCTGGATTTTTTTCCGCAAGTCAGTAAATACAAGAACATCCCCTTGCTCTAATTTGTCATAATCTTCTTCATGGACAAAGGTAACGGGCAAGATCCCAAAATTAACAAGGTTTTGCCAATGGATACGGGCAAAGTCTTTTACTAACGCAACCCTTAACCCTAAATACCTTGGGGCTAACGCAGCATGTTCACGGCTCGATCCTTGTCCATAATTAAAACCGCCTACAACGGCATGGCCGCCTTGGTCCCGTATTTTCATGGCATTGTCATAATAGTTGTCATCAATAATCTCAAAGGCAAACTTACTGATTTCAGGTAAATTGCTCCGATAAGGAAGGACACGAGCACCGCCTGCTAAAATTTCATCAGTTGATATATTGTCTCCCATCTTCAATAGGATCGGAACTTCTAAGTTATCTTGCAATTCATCCATGTTTGGAATAGATGCAATATTTGGGCCTTTGTGTAATTCCACTTTCTTTGCCTCTTCGTATGGAAGCGGCTCATCTAATAAATTTAAATCAATTGTTGGTTTTTCTGGTTCTTTTACTTTAGGATAATCCATATCCAACGAACGCGGATCGGTAATCACTCCTTTTAAAGCAGAAGCTGCTGCTGTCTCAGGGCTGCATAAGAATACACTATCCTCTCTTGTACCAGAACGGCCAGGGAAATTTCGAGGCGTTGTTCTCAGACTGTTTCTGCCAGTTGCAGGTGCTTGTCCCATTCCAATGCACCCATTACAGCCTGCCTGATGAAGCCTTGCTCCAGCCTGTAGCAAACTTGCTATATGGCCCTCTTTGACCAAATCTGTTAACATTTGCCTAGACGTTGGATTAATGTCAAAAGAAATTCCTGGAGCAACCTCTTTTCCTTTTACGATTTCAGCAACTATTGCAAAATCACGGAATCCCGGATTAGCGGATGACCCTACATACGATTGATAAATTGGCAATCCTTCCACTTCCCTGACCGGAACTACATTCCCCGGACTTGAAGGTTTGGCAATCAGCGGTTCCAGTTCAGACAGATTGATTTCTTCATGTAAATCATAGCTTGCCCCTTTATCGGCTGCTAACTCTATCCAGTCTTCTTTACGTCCCTGCTGTTTTAGGAATCGTCCAATTTCTTGATCAGAAGGAAAAACAGTAGCTGTTGCTCCTAGCTCAGCCCCCATATTTGCGATTACATGGCGATCCATCGCTGTTAAGCTTTCTAGGCCAGGTCCATAATATTCAATAACTCGCCCTACACCACCTTTTACATCATGGCGGCGAAGCAGTTCGAGAATCACATCCTTTGCACTCACCCAATCCGGCAGTTTACCGGTTAATTTTATTCCCCATACTTTCGGCATTTTCACATAAAATGGTTCTCCTGCAATGGCCATTGCTACATCAATACCGCCTGCCCCCATTGCCAGCATTCCCATACAGCCATTAGCACACGTATGGCTGTCAGAACCAAGTAACGTTTTTCCTGGCTTAGCGAGCCGCTGCATATGAACAGGATGGCTTACACCATTCCCAGGCCGGCTATAATACATTCCAAACCTGCGCGTAGCACTTTGCAAAAATAAATGATCATCCGGATTTTTACTGTCTACTTGAATAAGATTGTGGTCGACATACTGTGCAGATGCCTCTGTTTTCGCATACTCTAGCCCCATTGCTTCTAATTCAAGCATAACCATAGTTCCTGTAGCATCTTGCGTTAACGTTTGATCGATTTTCAGTCCGATTTCCTGACCGGGAATCATTTCACCAGATAATAGATGGGCCTTAATCAATTTTTGGGTAACATTCAATGCCATGTATGTACCTCCTGAAATTTTCCATTCCCTTTTATTGTGCGTTAAATAGAAATATACTATGCTTTTTGATCTCGACATAATTTGATGCAGTAGCAGAATTGTTAGCACCAGGAGGAACGATGCTTTTCGGTTTTAGCACAACTCCATTGAATAAGATTATTTAACAAAAAACATCAGCCATTCATTAAATGGTACATTAGTTTAAACGGGTCCTGACCCCCAAAGCGTTTATGGATTAACGTTCTGGGGGTTAGGACCCGTTTGTTGTTATAGGAACTAATCTTTTTTTCCTGTTGACATATGGAGTCTGCTTTGAATCGTTAATACAATATATGTCAAATTTCACTGGAAATTTAATGGGAAAAATAGTTGGATATTCCCTTTTTTTAGAAATTCCTATCAATTATGATGGTTTATGTGTTTTTAAATTAATAGTAATAGAAAGCGAGGGAGAAATTTGAAAGGTAAAGTATCTATGTATTGGCTGCTTGTGTTGGTTTTAGTCATATCAGCTATGCTTCCAGGTATTTCTGCAGCAAAAGAAAGTCAAAAGAAAATGTCCATTATTTCAGAGCTAGCAAATGCTACTGAGCCGTCTGAGCAAAATGTCAAAAAGCTAATGGCAGAAGCAATGGAACAAATCCAAAGTTTCCCTGAAGTGGATCCACCTAAAAATAACAAACGGGTGGAATATGCACTGTTTGAGTTACAGGCTGCAGTGGACGGCAATTTTGAAACAAATAATGCAATAAAGACCGCAACGTTTTTTGACCACAGTAAGAATGCATTAGGCATCCTTGAGGCGAATCCGCACATTACCTCAGAGGAGAAGACTCAAGTCATTAACACAGTAATTTCAGCAAACAGAATGGTGACAAAAGAATTATTAGCTTTACTTGACGAAAATATCGACCTATTTTCGAACAAGGATAAAAAGCTTTTAGAACAAGCCCATAAAGATTATGAAAAAGGGTTAGACTTTGAACATAAAAACAACCGGGAACAATCTGTCCATTTTTACAAAAAATCATGGATTAGCGCCCAGGAACTCAAAGAAAAAGCCAAACAGCTTCTTGATTCAGACGGCGACGGCGCAGCCAATATGGTGGAGGAAAAGCTAGGTACAAACAAAGATGCGGAGGATACGGATCAGGACGGGTTGCTAGATGGATTTGAAATTATAAAACAATATACGTCCCCGCTCGACAAAGACACGAATAAAAACGGCACATCAGATGGTCAGGAGGATACGGATCAAGACGGTTTAACGAATCTTCAGGAACAAGAAGCTGGAACGGATCCTGTCTTGGCAGATTCTGATTCGGACGGGTTAGAGGATCAGATTGAATTAGAGGAATTTGGTACGTCCCCTTTATTGAAGGATACCGACCATGACGGCTTAAATGATTTCGGTGAATATCAAGTCGGTACAGATCCGCACAATAAAGATTCGGACCATGACCGTCTTTACGACGGCCTAGAGAGTTACCCACAAACCTTTACTGAAAGTCAGTCTGGAGCCATTCTTGAACTCACAGCAGAAGGAGACCTATCCCCTTATGTCAAAATGAGAAATGTATCCGATTATGCTATGTTTCAAGAAGTGCCTGGGGCAATGTCAGGGTTTGTAGATATTGCGGTTGAAAAGGAATTTGAACAAGCAATAGTTAAAATTCCATTCAATGAAGAGGATATCCCGAATGGTGACTTTGAAAATATCAAAATGTATATTTATGATAAAGAAAACCATATATTTACTCAGCTTGAAGATCAAGAAGCAGATATAGAAAACGGCTATATTCTGGCGGAAACGGACCAATTTTCTGTCTTCACATTAATCTACACGCCAGAATCACCAACCAGCCAAAAAATAGATCTTGTAAAATCAGATGATTCATACCACATTACAAATGAGGATGAGGAAGCTGATTTTGACGGTGATGGATTAACAGACCTTGAAGAATTATCACATGGTACTTTTATTTACTTCCCAGATACAGATTCCGACGGACTGAATGACGGAATTGAAGCAGATATCGGATCTAATCCGTATGATGGCAATGCGGACGGAGATTCTTATAACGATCTTGAGGAGTATAATCAGGGAACAGACCCAGATTTGTACGACAAGGTCTGGACTGATTATGTCCAAGAAGTCCTGCTCGGGGCTTCCGTCAATGAATTCGGCGAAACCTTTGTTGATTGGGGATGGATGGATGAGGAAACATTCAATTCAATTCCTTATTTAATCGGACAGCTTGTTTCAGGCTACCTTGTGTATGGGGATATTGTTGATTTAGTCGCTAACCTGACCCAAGTAGATATTGCCGACGGTCTATTAGCCGCTGCCGGAATTATTCCAGTTGTAGGGGATGCAGGAAAAACCGTTGCCAAAATCATAGAATTTGCTAAACGCACGAAAGATAATATCCCTAAAGCCTTCCGCATGGCAATCGATGAATTTGGTGACAATCCGTCGATTCTGCCTAGATTATTAGACGAACTATCTGATGGAGCGGCTAGCACTCTAAGAAAAATGGGTGCTTCTGATAAAATGATTGCACAGCTAGGGAAACATGGTAACGACCTGAAAAAAATAAGCAATCTCAAAGGAGTTAAATTAGGTGACATTACACTTGATGCCGCCCAAAGAAATATTATCAACCGTCAAATCAGACAGCGCTGGGGCACCTATTTGGATGGTTCTAAACGAGCAGAGGCTTTCGCTATGGAAGCAGCAATCTGGTACTATGAACAGCTAGGTTACAAACTATTATACTCTCAGCGCGATATTGGCCAAACCATCTTTACTTCCCAAGGACCTGATATTGTTATGAAAAGCCCATCTGGAGAACCATTGATCATTGAAGCAAAAGGGTCATACTCGGAAAAAGGAAAATTAAACGATGGGAAGGAAAAAGGATCGCGACTTGCATCCAATGTGGGAGGTACTCTTCGCTATTATTTGGACAGAGAATGGCTGTCTGTCAATAGTCAAAACAGGTACTTGGATGCCTTTGATAGAGCCATCGCCAACAACACGATAAGACCTGAAGAGAAAGAGGCCTATGATATGTTAAAAGATATCATTGATAACGGCGCTCCATATAATAGTTCAGTCGTTTATGGAGGTATAAGGCAGGCCAAGTCTGTCATTGAAGCAGGCAGGAAGATTGATGAATATCTAGAAAATCTATTACAGGATACCAAATCAATAGACTTTATTATCATTCGCAATATATAATCAATGATTTCAGCGAGGAAGGGAGAGAAATCTCCCTCCTTTCCTGTCATCAGCTTAGGAGAGGTTTATATGACGAACGATTTAAAAGTGGATGCCGAAAAATTGCACTGGAAAAAAAATTTTCTAGATTCTGTTGGTCCCAAATCCTGGTCAGATTATGAGGCTTATGCAAGATGTTTATTTTACTTGGGAAAACAAGAGGAATCCAAAGCGTACTTTTTAGAAGCAGCCAGTCGAATTCAAAATTTGATTTCTGTATTTGAAAGAAATAATCCTAAAGAATTTGCGCGTGTTAAACTTATTCAGGCCAATTTTTATCGTATCGCTGGCCAGAAAGCCCAGAGTATTCAAAAGTACGATGAGGTACAGGATCTGCTGAAAACAATGTTGGAAAAAGAACATAAGAATAATCAGGCAAACGCGCTGTCTTTCTTCAACAATCTCAGCTATTGCTATTTCTTTCTAGAGGATTACGAGCAATCCATCCATTATGGAAAAATGGTGTCAGAATGGTTTCCTATCTCTCTTGGGTATGCAGAAGGACTATACCACTCGGAAAAAAAACGAATTGTTTCCACTTTGAAATATGTAATACAAGAAATCAAAAGAGAAAAAAGCGTACCTTACGACACAGGAGCCGAAGTAAGTCTATGGGATTGGTATGAAATTGGGAAAAAGTTGCTATGAAACAAAGGGACGGTTCTTCTGTTTCAATGAAACAGAAGAACCGTCCTTTGTTTATTTTGTATACCGGTTTGCATAGCTCGATGCTACAAGTGAGTCTGGTTTGATTTTTGCTTGTATTCCATGTGCCTCTATTCTCGCTACCATCTCTGACACAAATTCCCTCGTCTTATTCCTCTGTCCTTTGCCGATGTCCAAGTGACCCTCCATCGTTAAACTGGCTCCTTTATAAACATGCGGCAGAACAATATCGATTAGCTCATTTTTCAATTCATCGTTAAACATATAGGCAACCTGTTCGGTTAGCGATGTTTCAATTGAAATCTTTTGATGTAAATTACGGATAGGATTTGGATATACCAATTTCCGATAGCAAGCCCATGCCCCTCTTCCTACTCTTTGAATAACGATGCCCGTTATAAATATGGTCTCTTTTGAATAGACATGAGAATCGGTTCCAATCATGAGCCTATAATTGCCCATTGGCTCCTGCCTCATAAAGGAAACTATACGAAAATACACATCCTCAAAGGTTAAATTTGAATCTGTTAAATTTTTAAACGTCAGCGGCCGGTTAGCAAAGAAAGTATCTTTCAGTGCTTCCATCTCCTTTAGTCGTTTTCTGCCCCATTTACAGTTCTCCACAAAGCTATCACTACTATTAAGATATGGAAAATTAAAAGAGGAATGTACGAGTTCATAAAAAACATATAGAAAGTTTACAATTTGAAAAGGATGTTAAGGAGAAAATGAAGCGGTTCTATATTTTATTCACGCTTGTAAGAGGGGTGAGAATGGAACGAAGGGGCGGTTCTTCTGTTTCTAAGAAACAGAAGAACCGCCCCTTCGTTCACACTGATTAAGGGTTTGGACAATTTTTTCAGCTATAAGGTGTGCTTGAATATCTCGGTCATAACCGTTGTAAGATTCTGGTCCATTATTTACCGCTTCTAAGAAAGCCGTGATGATTCCGTAAAATCCTCTTTTATGGAGCATAGGCTCCCAGTCGTTATACCCATGATCTAAAATTTGCTTTTCTTTATGTGTGTAAATCTCGTTTACATTTTTCACAATTCTTGTTTCATGACGACTCATTACTTCCACTTTTTCTTCAGTAGTCCCTGCTTCACGATTCATTACTCCAATTGCTGTTCCCTGCTCTGCTTCAAGCTGAAGAATTACGTGATGCAATAGTCCATCCACTTGCTTCCCGCGTATCATGATGTTGTTAATTTGGTATGGAAACAAATACAGTAATGTGTCGATGACATGGATAAAGTCATCAAATACAAACGTACGGGGATCAGCTGCGAGATGGCTGCGATTTTTTTGCATAATGATCAGATTAGGATCCTCGATTTCCTTCAGCTTTTGATAGGGTGGGGCATACCGGCGATTGAAACCTACCATCAATATTAAACCTTTGCTTCTCGCCTTTTGCATCAATCTTTCAGACGAATCACCATCGAACGTAATTGGCTTATCAATATAAACATGAATATTGTGATCGAGAAGCTGGTCAATAATCTCCTCGTGAGAGGCAGTTGAAGAATGTACATAAGCGGCTTCTATTCCACTATTTAATAACTCATTTATTTTAGTATATGTATCCCTAATTTTATATTTTGCTGCAATTTCTGCTAAAGTCTCTTCATTTCTAGTACATACATGGAGCTCTATCCCTTTTATTTGAGTTAATACCGGAAGATAGGCTTTTTTAGCAATATCTCCAATCCCAATCATCCCTACTTTCATGAAATCACCTCTTCGTATATGTCTTAATCTGGTCCTAGCATATAAAAATTCAATACTCTCAATACCTTAACACACTACTTATAAAGTAACATATCACCTGCCACCCTAGTTAATTTAAAATGTATGGGCAGGATCTTGTTTGAAACAGGAACCCGCCCTTGTGTCCGTAAGAGTTTTAAGGCGTAGTATCGGGGCAAGGTGTAACAGTTAGCTGATTGCCTGGAACAGCTACTTGATTATAAGAGAAACCTGCGGGTAACCCAAGATTATTAAAACCTGTAGATATAAAAGAAATTAAATCACTTATTCCAACGTCAGGATTTTCAACAAAAGTTGCATTAAAAACAAGTTCATTCCCCTCTTCATCGGTTCCAGTCCCAGATACATTTAGGAAAATCCGATTATCGTTTGTTGTACAAAAAACAGATTCTATATTTGTTGCTGTAAAGGTGTTGGAACCTACTTGAGTAAAAAAAGTACTCCCGGCAGGCTCTGGCGGGATACCATCAGCACATGAAACATTAATATTAAAAATCGGTTTAAAAATAGGATTAAACGTATTTGAGGGCTCATACTCAACCTCAGTTTAAATCTTTTTTATCCGAATACTTCTTCTTCGACATTGAAATCCTCCTTCCTTAATTCAAATTATGCCGGTATAAACAAAAACGCCCTGTGTACCTGTCCCAAATATTGAAACAAAGGGACGGTTCTTTTGTTTCATATGATTCAAATCAAACTTCCTTTTTTTACCGACACATTCATTTGACTATCTGTTTAAATTGTATTAATATATGTAAGTCATAAAATCCGACTAAATTTATCGGTTAAGGGGTGAATGAATTGTCACAAACAACATTAGATATGACATCACAAATAAATCAAGAATCAAGAAATCATAGATCCACTACCTATGTCACAGATCTAAGTCCTATGCAAAAGAAATTAGTCGCGGTAGGATTTTTAGCATCTCTTATTCTATTAATCTCAATTGTTCAAGTGGCTAATTGGACACAGGGTGTACTATTTATTATTGGTCTTTTACTTGGAGCAACTTTACTGTATGCCCGCTTTGGCTTTACCTCTGCATTCCGGAGGCTTGCTTCTGTTGGAAATACCCAAGGACTACAAGCTCACATGTTAATGCTGGCTATCGCATCGACTTTATTTGCTATTATCTTGAGTACAGGTTTTAGCTTTACCGGCATTACACCAACTGGGTATGTTTCACCTGTTGGAATAAGCGTGTTGGTAGGTGCCTTCCTTTTTGGAATTGGCATGCAGCTTGGCAATGGATGTGCGTCAGGAACCTTGTATAGTCTAGGGGGAGGATCCTCTTCCATGTTCTTAACTCTTGTCTCCTTTATTGTAGGTTCAACACTGGGTGCATATCACTTCACATTCTGGATGAACACTCCTGCCCTCCCGCCGATTTCTTTGGCTGAAACGACTGGCCTTGGCTATTTTGGAGGATGGGCTATTCAAATGGTATTATTTGCGGCTATTTACTGGATTACGGTTAAGATTGCGAAAAAGAAAAATCCGCCAATGATCAAGCCTCTTCCGACAACAACGGGCTGGAAAAAAGTACTGCGCGGATCTTGGCCATTGTTTGCTGCAGCGATTATTTTAGCCGTACTAAACGCTTTAACCCTGACAGTTAGGGGAACTCCATGGGGAATTACTTCTGCTTTCGCGCTATGGGGTGGAAAATTCTTAAGCGCCACAGGTGTAGATGTTTCAAGCTGGGGTTATTTTTCAGGAGCAAACGGAGAAGCTCTTAAGACTACAGTATTAGCTGATTCTACTAGTGTGATGAACTTTGGAATTATGTTAGGTGCCTTTATTTCAGCATCTTTCCAAGGGACGTTTAAACCAAGAAAGATAAAGCTAGGAGTAGCAGGAGCTGCCATAATCGGCGGACTCATGATGGGGTATGGTGCACGACTTGCCTTCGGTTGTAACATTGGTGCCTACTTCGGAGGAATTTCTTCCTATAGCCTTCACGGATGGGTTTGGATGATCATGGCGCTCCTTGGCACTTTTATTGCTCTATTGATTCGTCCATTGTTCGGAATGAAAAACCCAAGTTCAAAAGATTCGTTTTGTTAAATGAAACAGGGGGACGGTTCTTCTGCTTCTTAGAAGCAGAAGAGCCGTCCCTTTTTGTCTTTATCGCACAAATCCCTGGGCTTACACATAGACTGTTATAGTTTTGGTACTTCTAGGGAGGCGTTATTTAGAATGAGTATGGATCACCATCTTTTTGAAAACTGGTTTTATGAAGAAAATCTAACTATCACTTACTATATGCTGGCTGATAAATACCGATATACCAATCGGGAATTACATCATAAGCATGGCATACAGTACTTAGCACACCTGCAAAAAATGGAGCAATTATTTGATGCGTTACAGCAGCATATTCCTTTTTATAAACAGTACATTGCTTCAAAATTTGAAAATCCGGTAGACTACCAACGAGTCATGTCTTCAACTTACATGCTTCTCGCCGATAAATATAAATTTTCAAACCCCCAATTGCATATTTATTTTTATCAAAAATTCCTCAGACATGTGCAGTTATTAGAGGAAAGCTTCCTAAAAATACAGCAAAACGAACTCTTTAAAAATGAGGGTCCGTGGACTATGTGGCAATATCATGGAAGGCTTGCAGCCACCTTCTTGAAACTCGCAAAAAAGTATGAATATATTAACGTAAATACACATGCATACTATGAAAAGCTGTACTTGTATCACTTAGAACTTATGGAAAAAAGTTTCTTAAAGATGGCGGGGTAAAATGAAGGTCATTAATCAATTTTTGCAAATTACTAGTTATAACTATAGTGCCTGACCCCCGTACGTTGTAAGGTAACAAATCGGGATCAGGCACTACATTCCTAAACCGCTAAGTGCACAAATTATCTTTATTACAGTTAAATGGAACAACAAACTCTCGTCCTATTCCCGTTTTCACGGTATACATCCCTTTTGGCGAGCTTAAAATCGGAATTCCTGCCATAGAGTCTACTATTAAATGGTTCAATGTGAGCAGACAATGACCCCTCCCCTTTAGAATAAGAATCATACTATAGTAATATAGTGATTTACTTCCTAGAGTATGAGTTTTCAGATTTAGGATCTATGATTCGAAAGGAAAGGAGATAAAATCTCAGATGTCGAAAGCTCGCAAGAAACCCACAAATATTTACTACAACGAAAAAGTATTAACGCCACGATCAGAAAATCCCAATAGTGAAGGTACAGTAATAAATATCAATATTTATTACAACATAAATATTGAAGACAATAGGATTAATATTCAACAAAGAGCCGAGGGAGGCGGACAAATCCTCAGGAATGTTGGCATGAACGCCAATCAAGGCGGACAAAACGCTAGCAACCGCAGTTCTACGTCCAATAATCAATCAAATTTCGCAAATGGAAACGGAAGAAGCGGTATTGCTGGAAACAATAATGATGAAGCAGGCGGACAACAAGGAATTAAGGTAAGAGATAGCGTATTACTAAATAGCATAATCAAATCAATCTCTGAACAAGGCGGAGGTAAATAAAGAAGAACCGGACGCGGAATAGTTCATATAAACAATCCCCGCGGATTATGGTAATTCCGCCGGGATTTGTTTATTTATAAAGGTATTTGGTGAAAAAGAGAACCGTCCCATTTTTTTCTTGATTAAACGACAAGGGAGTTCACCCAAAAAATTTAATCAAACGTTTGATTAAATCGCGAAAGCTTCACTTCAAGTCTTGATTCTTCCTCTTAACTTCCTCAACATCGGTGTCACTAAAAACAGACGTTCCCTGTCCTCCCGTTGTTTTTGCGAGCCATTGCTTTACTTCGTTATAAGACATGCCTGAGTTGGCATTTTTTCTTTTAACTTCATCAATATTTGTTCCGACAACTGTAAATGGATCAGATTTATGACCGTTAGTATCATTCATTTTGATCACCTCTTTTTCTTTTCTTCTTAATCTTCTCTTGTTGGGGATTTTTTATTAGAGTTAAGAGGCTCGAGGAAGATCCACTGCTATTTAATAGGACAAATGATAGAATATAGATAAACGTAGGAACGAGGTGAGGCTGGATGCAGACGCTTAAGTATGAATCTTCATGGGATAAAACCATTTCTGTAAAAGATCGAAAAAGAATTGAATATGTTTTTCAGATGACCAGTCTTTCGAAGCATACCAGTATCGAATTTACACCTTTATGGCAGGCGGTGAACCATAAGGGAGAATTATTAGCAACTGTGCTTGTTCAAAACTTTAGTAAACACCCCTTATCATTTCACTATAAAAAACTCCGGTATGTAGAGAACACAGAAATAGTAGCAGAGCATACATTTACCTTTTCAGCATTAGTCATAGAACCTGAAACAAGCATGCCCTGGACTTTTATTTTTCCTATTGAAAGTTTACGTAAACAAACTTTTGAAACAGGTTATCTAGAGTTGATCTGAAATTTACGAGAAACAAAGGAGTGAAAAAATGAATCTTAGATTTGAATTATTACCTGATGACCGAATTGAAACCTGCCGGGATTTGTGCAATAAACTCATGGCTTTTCAAAAATCGAAATCATACATGATGAAATTGGGGGACGGTTCTTTTGTTTCAAATAATGAAACAAAAGAACCGTCCCCTTGTTGATCTTCCTTTGAAACAGAAGAACCGTCCCTATGTTCCACCTATGTTCCACAAAAAGTTCGGTAGGGTATGTTTGATGGTATAGGGAGTGTACAGTATTCTTCTTGTTCGGGAGTGTGTGCGAATGGTTTGGAAAGTACGTTAAGTAACCGCTCCATTACACTGTAGTCCCCTTGTTCAACTGCGGCTTCTAGTGCTTCTTCTACCCGGTGGTTCCGCGGGATGACCGCAGGATTATTGTTCCGCATTAGCTGATGAGATTCTTCATTCGACTCCTTCTGTCTTCCTTGTCTCGCGTGCCATTGATCATACCATTGTTTAAATTCGGAAGCATTAAACATTTCCGAACCCTCGGGTTTATCATAAGTTAATGCCCGGAAGGTATTGGTGTAGTCCGCTTTGTACTTCTGCATCATACTGAGAAGACTTTCTATAAGAGTTTCATCCTGCTCCTCTTCATCAAAAATCCCTAATTTTGCTCTCATCCCTTTAAGCCAATTCATTTTATATAACTCACCAAATTTTGAAACCTCATCCTGGGCTCGTTCAACCGCTTTCTCCTGATTTTCATGCAGCAGCGGCAATAACGATTCAGCAAACCGAGCTAAGTTCCATCCGCCAATATACGGCTGATTGCCATAGGCGTAACGTCCCTGCCTATCAATGGAACTGAATACTGTCGCCGGGTCATACGTATCCATAAATGCACAAGGACCATAATCAATTGTTTCTCCGCTAATCGTCATATTATCAGTGTTCATCACTCCATGGATAAAGCCCACTAGCTGCCATTTTGCGATCAAATAAGCCTGACGCTTGATGACGTTCCTGAGCAAGGAAAGGTATCGGTTTTCATCTGCTTCTATTTCCGGGTAGTGGCGTTCGATTGCATAGTCTGCGAGAAGCTGAAGTTCCTCCAATTCACCCCATCGAGCTGTGTATTCAAAGGTACCAACCCGAAGATGGCTTGAAGCCACACGAGTCAGAATAGCACCTGGCAATTCTGTTTCGCGAATAATGGTCTCGCCTGTTGTTACCACTGCCAGACTGCGGGTCGTCTGAATACCAAGCGCATGCATGGCTTCACTTATGATATATTCACGCAGCATCGGCCCAAGGGCTGCCCGGCCATCCCCTCCGCGGGAATAGGGTGTTCTCCCTGAACCCTTAAGCTGAATATCAAACCGATCATGATTAGGAGTAATCTGCTCTCCAATAAGCATGGCTCGGCCATCTCCTAACATTGTAAAGTGACCGAATTGATGCCCTGCATAGGCTTGAGCAAGAGGTGATCCCCCCTCAGGAACCTGATTGCCGGCAAGGACAGCTACCGCTTCCTCACTTTTTAGCGCCTCTGGGTTTAACCCAAGGGTTGTTGCCAACGGTTCGTTCAGAACCGCCAATTTCGGTGAGCTTACCGGATTTGGCGAGAGACTATTATAAAAAAACTTCGGCAGACGGGAATAAGTATTATCAAAATTCCATCCTATTTCTTTGCGGTTTGTCATTGTATCCCCTTTTTCCTTTTCCTTTTATAAAAAACACCCTGTTATTGTATTACTTCAGATAACTCTTAATTAATGTCTGCTTTTACAATTTTATTATACCCTTCCCGAGTTCGTTTTGAACACGGTGCAACATAGGGACCGTCACTGTGTCCATTGACCTCTGCAATTATTATTGCGGAAATTTAGTTCACTTATATATTTGTCCCTTTCGAAATGGTTTACGTACGCATTTATTATAAGTGAACCTTATTGAAAGGGAGGTAATTACAATTACTAGAAGTAGAATTCATCTTAAGCCGTTCCAACTAGGCAGAGTTTCCTACCAGGCAGTTGAAACGACTCCATATGGCATAGAAATGATTAATGCTCCTTCGCAATGGTCTGAAGCACAAGGAAATGATGTGGTTGTGGCCGTCTTAGATACTGGTTGTGATCTGACTCATCCGGATTTGAGAGACCGGATCATTGGCGGACGAAATTTCACCAGTACGGATTCTAATGATTACTCAGATTCTCACTATCATGGTACACATGTTGCTGGCACCATTGCAGCTTCATTAAATGGAGTAGGAGTAGTAGGTGTCGCCCCAAAGGTGAAACTATTAATCTTAAAAGTTTTAGACGCAAATGGAAGCGGCAGTTACGACAGTCTTATTAATGCCATTCAGTATGCCATCTCATGGCGGGGACCTAACCAAGAAAAGGTTAGGGTTATTTCTATGTCTTTAGGCGGACCTAACGATGTCCCAGCATTACACGATGCCATCAAAAGGGCAGTTAATAGCGGGATTTTAGTCGTCTGTGCATCTGGTAACTCAGGGGATGGTTCAGACCGGACTGACGAAACAACCTACCCGGGTTATTATAACGAGGTAGTCTCAGTTGGAGCTGTTGATCAGAATCAAAAACTGGCCCCTTTTTCCAATACTAATGAAGAAATTGATTTTGTTGCACCAGGTGTAAATGTGTTGTCTACTTATCCGGGAAACAGACTAGCTACATTATCTGGAACATCCATGGCTACTCCTCATGTTTCCGGTGCTGCAGCAATATTGATTCAAAAAGCTGAAAAGGAAAGCGGGCGTACTTTAACTGAACCAGAAATTTATGATCTTTTACGTGAGAATACGGTTTCAATCGGATTATCAAGAAATGCCCAAGGAAATGGCTTACTGTATCTTCAGGGAGGACAACAATCAAATTCAGGTCAATCTAAAAAGAAAAAGAAGCGAACGTTATATATTTAAAATAGTGCCCTTCCCAGAGGAAAATCATTCTCAGGGGCAATCAAGCGGAGTCACGCAGACACTTCCCTCCATTTTTAATACAAAAAAGCTGAATCCATTATTTTATGGAATCAGCTTTTTTAGTTGATAGAAACACGAAAAAACGCGCAGCTTTATTGCCTTACGCGTTTTTAAATAGCGAATGCGTGATTTCCAATAGTCTTTACAACTTTACGAGTTAAAATCCAATCACTGGTTGCCGTTTCAGGGTTATAAAAGTAGAGTAATTCCTCGTTAATCCCTTGATCCTTTCCTTGATCTGCTAAAGCATCATGGACTGCTTTATAAGCTTCCTTATCCGCAGGTTCATTGATGGATCCATTTAAAACAGGTTCAAAAGCATTCTTTTCAAAAATAACTTCCTTAACTGTATCAGGGAATTGATGGTGTTCAACACGATTTAGCACAACGGTTGCAACTGCTACTTTACCCACATATGGCTCACCTTTTGCTTCGGCATGGACAAGACGAGCAAGTAATTTAATTTCTTCGCTCGAGATTGTTAGATCATTTGAGAATTTAAATAATTTATCTTTTTTTTCAATCAGACTCATTTGGCGTTTGACTTTTTCTTCTTCTCTAACACCTAAGTCTAATAATTTTGTTCCATTCTTATCGATACCATTTAGGCTTAAAGTGTCACCAGTATTTTTAGTAGAATTCTTTGCTTCTGCATCTATATAAGTTGAGGAAAAAACAGAATAAGAACCTATTACTAATATAATTGTGTTCAATAAAATAAATAATTTATTCATTTTGTTTACACCTCCTGTTTTTTTAGAATAAACAGGCCCACCTAATAGAGTAACAGGTTTACAATTGTATCTCATTAGTGAACTGCTGGCAGAATTACCAATCTGAAACACAGGGACGGTTCTCATGTTTCCAGATCGGAGACATGAGAACCGTCCCTATTCATCAGATATAATAAAGTAATTTTTGTATTTTCTTAAAAACAGCATGGCTTGCCTCCGTCCATAACCAGCTATAAAAGAAAGAAAATAGAAACAAAATACCCGTACCGCTATAACTAATGTTTGCAGGTATGGATGGTCCTAGCAAAGGGAAGCCAAAACCGTACAATACAATCATCATTCCTGCTAATAAAGCAAGCGACCCAAAAAATATGATACTAATACGTTTTGAAAACTTACGAAATGCCAAACCAATAGCCAAACCTAACAAACCCGTTGTAAATGGAAAAACAATGAGCTCACTCGGCTGTATTACCAGTAGAAGTAAAATGCTTACCATATAGGAGAATAATCCGAATTTTAAAGAAAGAATGGTACAAAAGATAATCGGTGCAGTAGCAAGCGGACTAATAAGATAACCAACCCACGGAAAAAAACCACCCGCAGATTGAAAAATAGCAGATAGAGTACCAAATAAAGAAGTAACGATAATGTTTTGAAGGCTGGTAGATTTGCTTCTTAATAATTTATGGATCATATCGGCATGCTCAGAAATCGGTTGAAAAAAGGAATACATGAATGATTCCCCCTGACGGTCTTTTTGGACCATTTAAAACAAAACGTTTTATCCTACATACATAAGCCTATTTCCGTTTAACTCGCCAAATGGCTCCTGTATCAGCATAAGGTATCGCAGTAGTTGCTGTAGCCCCCAGAAGTCCGAAGTCTACAATATAAAGGAAATTCCCATCAGGCGAAAACCGGACAGCTACTGGACGCTCTGGACCTTTTCCACCCTTGCCTGGTTTTAAATTCACAAGAAAATCACGCACTTGTCCTGTGTATGGCATGGCTCTTACGACTCGATATCCACTCGGTTTTTGCTCACCAGTTGTAATCGGAGGGGCACTCCCAATTTGAGCCAAGAACATTTCCCCTCTTCTCCCAAATCTTTCATTTTTGCTAAAATCAAATTTTTGTGTAGCTGCGTGTGGTTTAAAACGAATTAATGGTTGTGCAGCTAATGGCGGATGCTGCTCCAATAGAAACTGCGGCTGCGGATGTCCGGGTGGTTTAAAATATGGTAATGTAACAGGTAATCCGCTTGCGAAATCCGGCCACCCGTACCAGCCTGGCCTTATCTCGTATAAAGGGTCCCAATCCCCCTCAATAGGGCGGCTTCCACGAAAATCAAATCCGTTATTTGTGGCAAAAAGTTTCCCTTCAGGAGAAAAACCTAAACCGAAAACATTTCTAAAACCATCGGCTACTATTTCTAGATTACTGCCATCTGGATTTGCCCGGTAAAGAACCCCATTAGCCAATAACTGGCCTTTTACAACTTCTCCTCGCCGGCTGGCTGTTCCAAATGGATGAAATGCGCCAGTCGATACTTTATCATTAGGATTTATTTTAGTTAGTGGATTATCACTTACAAAATTTTGTCCGACAAGCTTTAAGTCTCTGGCTGGGATATCATGAAATGTTGGTCTTTGCCCAAGCCACCCATAATATTCATTATCAACCCCAACAACTCCAGAATTTGTCACAGTTCCTACCGCAAAATACATTTTATTATCTGGACCAAATACAATTTCCGATGTAAAATGGTCAGCTCCACTTCGCAACCCGCTGATTAATACCTTTTTCTGTCCATCTTTGCTTACTCGATATACCTTTCCATCAAAACCTCCTGTAATCACATAAAAGTATCCTTTATACCATGCAATTCCGGTCAGTGGTCCTTCAAAACCTGAAGCAATTTCTTGGATCTGCCCATCTTTCCTGATGTTTAGAATCCTGGCTTTTGCATAGGCGGGCCCATAGGAATATCCCGACTCTCCAACAAATAGTTCACCCTCATCATCAAAGGCTATACTTGTTGGAAACGTAAAGCCTGAAGCTATTTTTTCTAACTCATACCCCTCTTCCAGCCAATAATCCCTATCGATTCTTTCATTAGTCTCCAAATGATTAAACTTTTGAAATTGAGATTTTAACTTATTTAACTCATTCAACTTTTCGTGTTGAAGATAACGTAAGCGGTGAATAAGCGGAGAAAGGTTGGGGAAATTAGCTAAAAAATACGGATAAGATTCATAGATTAATGTCAGCTCTTTTTCCCTTTCTATTACTTCGGTAATCAACGAATGGGGCTCATCCATATATCTTACTTCTTCCTCATCGAAAGCAGGCTTTGATATCGAAAACAAATTCATTAAATAAAGAATCATGTTGGTTTGCTCCGATTGAGCTTTCAACAAGACATTGATTGGACCTTCAGCACGATCATCCGCATATTGATATAAATGCTTGTAAAATCGATTATTTACTTCACACCAAATAAACTCCCTCACCAGTAATTTTTCAGGTATGTGCAAAACGCCATCCCCCTTTTCCCGATACGTTGATTTTTTATGTGTAGGTATTAAGTACTACACAAAAAACAAATCTCCCTTATCTATTTATATGGAAGAGTTCTTGTCCATTATGTTCATAATGTGTGAAACATGGGGACGGTTCTTGTGTTTCAGCCTAAAAGGATTTTTTTATATTTAGTCTTAAGTGTATGTAAGAGCTGGCACAATGAGTTTCAGTGAAATTTTTTCTAAAGGAACCCAGTATGAAAATTGGGCATATTAAAATTAATCGAAAATCAATTGGTGGGGGAGAAAGATTTGTCAGTTTTTTGTGTCTCCTTATGGCCGGAAGAAGCAACACCAAATGTTAAATCATTACGAGGCAGATTCCATCATGTCAATGGGTACCAAACAACCGTAACCTACCACCCCTAGCTGTCAGGCGACGCCCTAACCTATGGTCAGTATTTTTAGAAGATTGGAAGCTAGTGGCAGCGCAATATTTTAATCTAAAGCCACTCATTTAAACGATCCCTTACTAAAAATAAAAAATGATCCCCCTTATATAAACAGCCGGGAAAACTCGGACTGCTGATACTGTAGGGATCATTTTATGTTTAATTTAGCGAATCTTTATCCTACTAATGTTATAATTTCACCCGCAAATAATTTGATATATTTTGTACCCACTGCTAAATTTAGATTTTGTCCTTCAAAACCAGCGGTTGTGATCCCTATTAGGTTGCCATACAAATCCAGTAAGGCACCTCCTGAACTTCCTGGTGAAATAGGCGCTGTTATTTGCAGTACTTCGATATCTCCAAAGTCTCTAAAACCCGAAATAATGCCATCAGAAATGGTATTAAAAAGTCCTAAAGGGCTTCCGATCGCTACTATTTTTTGTCCTCTAACCAGTTTTTCCTGGGGATTTATTAAAAGAGGCTCTGTACTTCTGTCAATCTTTAGCAGCGCTAAATCATATTCCTGATGATATTTGACTAATCTATTTGTGAAATACTCGTTTTCGTTGTTCTCAAACAAAATTCCAAAAACAACACCATTTTGAATCACATGAAAATTTGTTAGGATGAAGCCATCTGTCGTTACTGCAACACCTGATCCTCTGCCCAATAATTCCTTTTTATCATTATAAACATTTATCAAAACAACTGATTTGGCTAATTGAGCTAATTCTTCGTAGTTTTTTTCAGATTTACTATTGATAGAAGTATTGTCATTGGAAGGATTCAAATTCATATTTGGTTGTTTTTCTTCTGCGGGTGTGAATGTATTTGTTATTAGTTTATGCTCCTTATCATATGCTTTTTTATTAGGTTCCTCAGGTTTAGGCCATTTAATAATCGATTGGGTTGAATGTGGTTGTCTGATCAGCACTGATATATCTTTGATTTGCGGGAGCAATTCTTTCATATCTTCTTTTGGGTTCATATATAGTACATCACATCCCATTTTTGACAGAAACAATAGAAAATACTGCTCGTGTTTTTTTATTTCTCCATAATAAATAACTTTAGGAATGTAATTAAAATCAAAATAATCGTCAAATAATTCCTTTAAATAGATATTCATCCACATCAGAAACTTTATCGCAAAATTTTTTCTTGCTGAATAGCCTTTGCTTCCGTTATTTTGATCAAATAAAGTAATGATTTCTTTAAACAATACCTTTTTTGTCCATTCCAAAGAATTTTCTTTTATACGATATCCCATATTTAATTTGTATAAATGACTAAAGTCATTAGGGTTTTGACTTTCCATTGTAAGATACTCATTCCAAACCTGTTCCATCTTTTGTATATTATTTTGAGAAAAACCATTGTATAGTCCTTCCTCTAATCGCAAATATCCTACATGTAAGGTTCTTATTTCACGGTCGATTTGAGCGAGCGTATCTATATAGTTTTGTTCATCTTTTTGTATACCTATGTATCTAGTAAATATTACTCTTTTCATTCTGCTGAATTTACCATCGCATCTGTCGTAATTCCAAACAGTTTTTATCTGCTCAAATGGCTGGTCTGTATTTATAATAGTTGTTTTCACAGGTTTCTCTTTAACAATCATTTTTATCACTCCTATAGACCAGTTCACTAGAAGACTTGTCCGTGTTCGACAAATTTCATGGTTTCTCTTCTTTCTCATTTTGTCTCATAATTAGATTCTAAGTCAAATTAAATTTACCTTCAATTGGAAATCCCCCTTAGGCAAAAACTCCCCCAGACATAAAGTCTAGGGGAGCGTTGTACACTTCCTATTTTCTCAAAAATTTAAATCCTTATTTCCCATCAGGGTTAAACCCGCTTTTAGATACCATGAGTTGTAACGGCAGTATCTTGAAATTCTACTTTTATCATTTTTAGAACTAAGAGCCTTCTAAAAAGAAAAGGCTCTTACTTACTGTTACGTCTATCATTTATCATTCCTTACAAGCAGTGAACAGCACTCCACATGCCCCGTCTGCGGAAACATATCAACCGGCTGGACCTCTAGCGTTTTATACCCTCCGTCCTCTAAAATCCGTAAATCTCTTGCTAATGTCGCAGGGTCACACGATACGTAAACAACCTTCTTCGGCTTCATCTTAATAATCGTTTCTAATAATGCTGGATCACAGCCTTTACGCGGCGGGTCGACACAGAGAACATCCGCCCGTATCCCCTCTTCATACCACGCTGGTATCACTTCTTCAGCTTTTCCTACAGCAAATTCGGTCTTTTCCTGAAGACCATTCAACTCCGCATTCGCTTTTGCGTCTTCTATCGCTTCAGGAACAATTTCAACGCCATACACTTTTTTAGCTTTTTGAGCGAGAAAGAGGGAAATAGTTCCGATTCCGCAATAGGCATCTATAACAGTTTCTTCACCTGTCAGACCCGCATATTCAAGTGCTTTTCCGTATAAAACCTCCGTTTGTTCTGGATTTACTTGATAGAAGGATTTTGCTGAGATTGCAAATTTAATTTTACCTATCGTGTCGTAAATAACTTCCCTTCCCCAAAGAACAAGCGTCTCATCGCCTAATATGACATTGGTCCGTTTTTCGTTTATATTTTGTACGATCGATTTAACACCATCAATTTTATCCGCAATCTCTCTTACAATTTGCTTTCGATTCGGAAGGTCCTTCGTCCGGGTGACTAAAACCACCATTACTTCCCCTGTGGCATGCCCTACCCTTGCCATAATGTGACGAAGGGTTCCTTTATGCTTCTGTTCGTTATACGCCTGAATCCCGTATTCATTACATATTTCTTTAACGGTCTGAATCACTTCGTCGTTTTTTTCTTTTTGGATGATACAGCGATCCATATTGATAATGTCATGGCTTCTTTTCTGATAAAACCCTGCAATCAATCCGCCTTCTCTCTCACCTACAGGAACCTGCGCTTTATTGCGGTACTTCCATGGATCCTTCATCCCAATCACTGGATGAACAGGAACATCGGGGAGCTTTCCAATCCGAGCTAGTACATCACGAACATGCTTTTCTTTTGCTTTCAGCTGACCTTCATAGCTTACATGCTGAAGCGAGCAGCCGCCGCAGAGATGGTAGACAGGACAAGGTGGGGCCACACGATCTGGACTCGCTTCATATATTTCAACGAGACGCCCAAACCCGTAGCCCTTTTGGACCTTTGTAACCTTTACCTTCGCCTTTTCACCAGGAAGTGCCTGTGCTACAAATAGAGGAAACCCTTCCACCTTGGCTACTCCGGCTCCTTCATGGGTTAAATCCTCAAAAACGACATCAATAAATTCATTTTTTTCAACCGGTGCTTGCTGCTTACTCATCGTAATCTTCCTTTTATGTAAAATGCAGGCGACTTGCCCGCTCTCGAATCAAAATTCATTTTTAAACAAACGTTTGTTTAAAATCCCGCAACCCATTGTACCACATAGACTCGCGAACATTCTATTTTTCTAGTTCTCCCTACATTATAACCGGAAGAACATAAAAAAAGACAAAACTCGGGCAGTGCCTGTCACCGCCCGAAGTTTGTCGAATTAGCCATTAAAGCAGACGCAACCAACAATAATGAGAAGGATAAACAATACAACGATTAACACGAACGTGTTATTGCCGCCGCCATAAGCTCCTGCTACGTTGCCGCCGTATCCATAGTTTCCGTAACCACACCACATAAAATGTTCACCTCCCCAACCATTTCTACACTATCGTACGCATTATATGGACAATTTGCGTCGGACAAACGTTGAATTTTCCCAAAAATCTGGAGGAAATTTTTTAGTCGATTTCCACGGTTTGTTAATGATCCACATGATGTGTTTCCTATTCGCAAATTTGATTCCACCCTCTTGGAATGGAAGAAACCCACCATACAGGTGGGTTTCTTCGAGGGGGAGCTAGGAGTCTCGTCGTAAAAAGGCGGTGCAAGCC
The DNA here is from genome assembly GCF_900207585.1 of Bacillus oleivorans. Taxonomy (GTDB): domain Bacteria; phylum Bacillota; class Bacilli; order Bacillales; family JC228; genus Bacillus_BF; species Bacillus_BF oleivorans. The sequence continues at coordinate 434,842 of NZ_OAOP01000004.1, forward strand.
TTGATTTTTTGATACCCGATCTTCACACAAAGGAGATGTCCAAACATACTGTTAATTAGAACCAGCCGTAGTTCTGCCAGCAAAATAACAAGATAAAAGAACTACGAATTAGGTGGAAAAAATAAAATATTGTCGTGGCCGCGCCCACGGTCGCGCCCATCCTGACTTATAACTCCTCCTCCTCTAAAACGAGCTACTATATCCTATTTGCGGGTTCAGCAAATTGACCAAGACAAGCGTGGAGAAACACAAAAATAGGCTTCAAACTGTATCTTCTGCAAAAGAAAAACTGGTAATGACAGATGACTTGCATCACCTTTTAAAACCAGTTATTTGACTACCCTCTCATAAATCCACCCTCAGAATGAATCACTTGTCCGGTTATCCATTCCGATTGCTCACTGGCTAAAAACGAAACAAGATTCGCTACATCTTGAGGCACCCCTACTCTTCCCCGAGGAAACTTCTGCGTTAACTGCCTTTTTAAATCCGCGCTCATCCATCCTGTATCGGTTGGCCCTGGATTGACCGCATTAACTGTTATTCCCTTTTCAGCCACTTCCGCACTTAATGTTGTTGTCAGAGCTTCTATGGCTCCTTTTGTCGTAGCATAAGCTAGCTCACCTGGCATGGGAGCTAAAGATTGCCCAGATGTCAGATTAATAATTCTTCCCCCTTGCCCTTTTGAAAACCGTTTTGCAAACTCACAGCTGACTAAACTAGTCGCTTTTACATTTACTAAATAGTGAAGCAACAATTCCTCTTCATCCAAAGTTTTAAAAGAGGATGAAGTAGAATAGGCTGCATTATTTACTAACACGTCAGCTGGACCTAATTTGCTTTCCACTTCATCTAAAAGGACTTGATGTGAATATTTCACTGCTAAGTTAAGCTCCATTTTTTCACATCTTACGCCAAATTGAAGGATCTCCTTTTGCAATAGGGACGGTTCCTCCTCTTTTATCCCCCATTCCATTTCTTGATCATAAGGGCTCCAATACGTAAAAAAGATATCCATTTGCTGGCCCGCTAAAGCTCTGCAAATGGCTGCTCCTATTCCCTGTAATCGGCTTGCTCCGGTTATAATTGCTATTTTATTCATCAGTTTGCTCACTCACTTTTCTTGTATGTATGGTGAAATATTCTTTACAGAGCAGCGGTTTCCTTTTTTCTAAACAACACTTTATTAAATATCCGCGTAAATCTATTAAAATAACAATAGCTATCTGATTTCACCCGAACATCTCCATGCTATACTTGAACTGAAGAAATATGGCAAAGGGGACGTATACTTTGAAATTAATTACACCATGGTTCCTCCATCTAACTAAAAAAACTCTGGTCATATTCGTTCTCAGTTCTGTATTATTAGCCAGCTGTTCAACGATCGAATCTAGTCAGACAAGTGATCGGCCAGAAAACCTATTAGAGGGAAAAGTAACCCGAGTTATAGATGGTGATACGATTGAAGTCGAATTAGAGAACGGGTCAGAAGAAACAGTCCGGTTTATTTTGGTCGATACACCGGAGAGTAAAGGGAAATATACTGGGGACCCTCAGCCCTTTGGCAAAGAGGCGGAAGCTTTTACGAAGCAGCAGTTAGAGGGTAAAACTGTTGGCTTAGAGCTAGGGGTCGAAGAGCGTGACACGTTTGGCAGATTACTAGCCTATATATGGGTGGATGAGACTATGTATAATGAAACATTACTTCGTGAAGGGTTAGCCCGCGTGGCTGTATACCCGCCTAATACTAAGTATGTCGATTATTTCCGCGAGATTGAAAAACAAGCGATGCTTGAAGAAAAAAACATTTGGTCAATTGAGAACTATGTATCTGAAGATGGATATGAAGATGATGTAACCTATGAAGAACGTGATAGCACGGCTAGTCCTGACAGCCCTGAATTAGATGAACCTGATCGGGATTGCGGTGATTTTCCCAGCTGGGAAGAGGCTCAAGCCTTTTTTGAGGAAGCCGGAACCGGAGACCCTCACCGGTTAGATGGTGATGGTGATGGTATTGCTTGTGACAGCATCCGCTAAGTCATCCTGTCGAAAATAAGTATTTCTTAGGAAATAATTGTTGCAGGATCCATTTCGAGTCGAATTATTGTGAGGTAAGAGCCGGTTTTTTCATTAGAAAAAACCGGCTCTTTTATACTAAACCCACTGCAACACTTCAATGCGGTTTCCAAATGGGTCAAATATATATATTCGGTCAGCCCCTGGTAATCTATTATCTTTGATATATTGAATCTCGTTTTTTTCCAGGTGTTCGATAAATATCTGCAGATCATCTATTACAAACGCAGGATGTGCTTTTTTAGCAGGACTAAACGGCTCCTCCACACCAATATGAATCTCGATAGAGCCTGCTTGAAACCAGACTCCGCCATTTCTCTTTAATTCTTCAGGTTTTTCTTTTTCGTTAAAACCTAGTACCCCATTGTAAAACTTTCTTGCTCTTTCCTCACAGCCATTAGGTGCTGCTAATTGAACATGGTCAATTGTTTGAAATTGAAAAGTCATTTTTAACCCCTCCTTTCTTTACTGTAAAGGAGGTAAATGGAAAAAGACAGTACGGATTTTTTATAGTGAATGATAAACCATTCTTATCTTTCCTTTGGGTATTTTAAAGTATGAACGTGCTGTAAAAGACTGGCCGGATTTTACTGATAGAAATTTGACCAGTATAAAATACCTCAGAAACGGATGGAACACAAAAAAAATTGCCTCCAAACAGGAGGCTAAAAACCATGTATATTATAGGGGGGATACATTGGTATTCTTACTCTTCCCCTATTCCCTATAATTTATACTAGTAATCTCATTTTTTTTTACAATTTTGTTAAATTAAATTTACTGCTTACTTTTATCTCCCTCATCAACATCACCAGATGCGGCCATTTCCTTTGTTGATTCGCTCATGGTAAAGTCATAGTTGTTTAGTCTTGAAAGAGTGCGGTTTTTACCTGTAATGTTTTCTAAAAGTTCTTTTACATCAATTCCAGATGAAGCTTTTAACGACTCCTGCAAACTAGACATAAGATTTGTGGCGTAACTAGTTACTTTGTTAGCACCGCCATTTGAGCTGTTACCGCCAGTATCAACAACCGTGATTTTATCAATGTTGGAAAGTGGGCTGGCGACTTGTTTTGCATATTCTGGAATCATCCCAACAATCATATCTAAGATGGCAGCCTGACCGTAATGTTCGAAGGCCTCCGCAATCTTGCGCTTCGCCTCTGCTTCTGCGAGACCTTTGAGACGAGTAACTTCTGCTTCAGCTTCCCCTTGTGCCCGTTCTGCCTCGGCTTTGGCAATCCCGGCAATGCGGACCTTTTCAGCTTCGGCTTTAGCCATCGCTTCAATTGTATATTTATTGGCATCCGCTTCTGCCATTTCTTTTAATTTATTGGCCACAGCAGCCTGCTCAACGGCATAACGGTCTGCATCAGCTTTCTTTTTCACTTCAGAGTCATACTGGCGTTCACGACGGAGGATTTCCTTTTCTTCCAGTTCGATTTGTTTTTGGCGCTCAATGATTTTAACCTGCATTTCCTGTTCCGTAACTTCTTGTCTGGCTCTTGCGGTTTCGAGATCATACGCCTGGTCCGCGCGGGCTTTGGCAATATCCTGCTCTCTGCGGTAATCAGCCATTTTCATTTGATTGGTTTTTTCCGCTTCGGCAATTTCAGTGGCCCGCTCAAGCTCAGCCTTTTTCGCATCTTTATCAGCTTCTGCCCGTTTAATCCGGGTTTCCTTTTCTGCTTCTGCAGTGGCAATATCAGCATCCCGCTTCACTTGGGCAATTCTTGGTTTCCCTAATGATTCCAAATAACCATTTTTATCCCTTACATCCTTAATCGTAAAGGATACGATCACAAGGCCCATTTTCGCTAAATCTTGGGAGGCCACGCGCTGGACCTCTTGGGAAAATTTTTCTCTATTTTTATAGATTTCCTCTACAGTCATAGACCCTAAAATCGAGCGAAGATGACCCTCAAGCACCTCTCTTGCTTCATTTTCACGATCTTGTTTCGTTTTCCCAAGAAACTGTTCTGCAGCGGTTGCGATCTCACTGATCGATCCCCCAATTTTTATGATTGCAGTTCCATCCGCCATAACCGGCACACCTTGTTCCGTATAAACCTCTGGTGTGCTTACATCTAATTTGCTTGAAAGTAAACTTAACGGTTGTGCCTGTTGAAAAACCGGTAATACAAAAGTACCGCCGCCCCGGACAATTTTAATTTTATTGCCTGCTTCATCAACATGCACATTTTTACTTCCTAAATAACTCCCTGTTACAATCAATGCTTCATCAGGTCCTGCTGTCTTATATTTTGAAATAAATACCCCAATTAGTGCTAAGACTAAAAATACGGCAATTCCTGCCACAATCCAAAGCATACCTGTCATATTGACATTCCCCCTAATTCAATAATTCATCAAACGATTCATGCGGAGATACATAGAGAACTCCTGCTTTCACATCAATAACCAAGACCTGACTTCCCTCTGGTATGGGAAGATCATCAAAGCTTGCTGCCGGTTTGGCAATATTTCCACTATTGCTTTCTATCACCACTTCTCCAAAGCCCTCTTTAGGTACAGAAAGTATGACCTTGCCAATTCGTCCTTTTAACGATTCCTCGGTGTAAACCAATGATTCTTCTGCAGATGAAAGAGGAATCAGGACAAAGACATTTAAGAGTGTATCTAAAAGAACGGCAATGAGTACCGACACAAAGATAATTAGAAAACTGTTAAGTGGAGTCAGGATCTCCAACAAATAGCCACTGGCTGAGAAAAAAGTGAGAAAGGCTAAAATAAGAGTTGGATTAAAAAATCCACTTGCCTCCGCTATACCCTCGAGGACATCCCCAAACAAAATATATAGAACCGTAATTACGCCTGAAATGATTAATGCAGTTAAATAAATTGATTGAATCGGTGCGCCAAACAGTTCCATAATCCTTCATCCTTTAACTTAATTTTTTATCCTCCTGAAGCCTCTCTTTTAACCGCTCTAATTCTAATTCCACTTCACTTTTTCCTGTGATTTCATTTATTTCCTGATCTAATGATTTATTCATCATTTGGAGATCTTCGCTGGTTTCGGCTTCTGCCTCTTGGCGAAGGACTTTTTCTTCCATTCGTTCAAAGCCTTTTTTCGCACTTGAAGTATTGGTAGTGGATAATGCACGATTAATAGAGGTTTTTGCTTTTGCAGCTTCTGCTCTAGCCTTTAAAGAGTTCCGCTTTAATTCCATCTCACGGAATTCATTTTTCATTACTTTTAGCTTTTCTTTTAGGTCAACAACCTGGTGGAGTGCTTGAGTGTGAAGGTCTTCTAATTGTTGGTGTTCTTTCGTGAGGTGGCTCTTATCTTCTAGAGCCCGCTTGGCTAAATCTTCGCGGTTATTTTTTAATGCCTCAATCGCTTGCAGTTCACGTTTTTCGATTAATTTCTTCGTTTCTTCCACTTTCCGTGCAAGGAGTTTCTCCTCGCCCATCATTTTGGCAGTCGCCTTTTCGGCGTCCACAATCTCCTGATTCATTTCTCTTATGAACTGGTCAATCATGTGAACCGGGTCTTCAGCCTTGTCAATCAACGCATGGAGCTCAGAGGCTACCACTGTTTTGACCCTTTTAAAAAGTTCGAACATGTAAAATCCCTCCCTTATTCGTGGCGAAAGCCTGCTGCTTTCTTCCTACTTTACATACGAACGGGTGCGGAAATGGTTTCATAATTTGGTAAATTTTAAAAATATCCAAGGATGATAATCGAAACTTCATGCAGGAAAAAAACACCATACTAGTTTATGATAATAACGAAAATAAATGCTTTTACAATTCGAATCATAGGTGAAATGAGTTTCTGATGCATCGTCATGTTGAATTTGAACCTATTATGACGGAGTTTAAAAATGTGATAAAAAAAGAGGCGGAACTGAAACCGGCTGGGATTGATGTAGATTCAATAAAAGGACGGGTTAAATAAAAGGGGGAAGCATTTTTCCCCCTTTCTATATGTAAGGAAGATTTATAGTTTGTATAAAAATGTATAGCTTTTCTTTTCATAATCCATTTTATCCGTGTAAAATCGATGGGCATCGACCCGCTGTAATCCGGAAGACAGATACACACAAGAGCAGTCATTTTCCTTAGCCAGATCATGAACGTAGCGAAGCAGAGTTTCACCATATCCTTTGGAGCGTTCGGTTGATTTCGTCACTAAATCATGGACATACATGTTCCGAAGATTATAAAAGTTTGTACCTATTTGGACGCCAGTTACCGCTTTAATTTCACCTTCATCCTCTAAGCCATACAGCTGAAAACCCTGTTTTTCCATTTCCTCATACAAAGAGAAAAAATCTTCTTCCGATAAGTGTGTACGAAGTTCCTTTAAAATAGGAAAAGCTCTTTTCAGTTCGGTTTCTGTTTGGCATTGAAAAATCGTTATCATGGCTAGCGCTCCATTTCTATTTTTCTATTATTATACAATAGGAACTTTTAATAGAGACGGGCATTTTTAAATTCTATTAACTGAAAAGCCTTTGAAATCTAAGGAGACTTGGGGAGTTTAATCAAACGTTTGTTTAAATTTTTTTACCCATTCTTCAGAAGGACTCTAAAGGCAATAATCTAATTAGTCAGCAACCGGAGTGTCCTTGACAAAGCTTCTAAAGGACCAGGTTTATTAAAAAAGCAGCTAAAATGTCCTTGAGAACGGTTCTAAAAGCCATACTCTAATAGAATACAGCCAAAATGTCTTTAACAAAGCTTCTAAAAGCCGAAATTTAAATTGAAAGCAGCCAAATGTCATTAAGAACGGTTCTAAAAGCCATACTCTAATAGAATGCAGCCAAAACGTCCTTAACAAAGCTTCTAAAAGCCGAAATTCAAATTGAAAGCAGCCAAATGTCATTAAGAACGCTTCTAAAAGCCATACTCTAATAGAAAGCAGTCAAAATGTCTTTAACAAAGCTTCTAAAACCCGAAATTTAAATTGAAAGCAGCTAAATGTCATTAAGAACGCTTCTAAAAGCCATACTCTAATAGAAAGCAGTAAAAATGTCCTTAACAAAGCTTCTAAAAGCCGAAATTAAATTTGGAAGCAGCTAAAATGTCCTTGAGAAGGCACTAAAGACCCTAATCTAATTAAATTGCTGCCAAAGTATCTTTAAAATTTTTACTGGCTATCAATTTCCAAATATTTAGACAAACGTTTGTTTAAAAAATGAGCTCGCTGAAACATTAAAGAACCCTGTCCAATGACAGGGTTCCTGTATTTAAACGCGATCTTCTTCTCTTATTTCATCATAAGGTACAAAAACCTCGATATGACGGTATAGATTCACAAATTCAGCTGGTACTTCTCCGCCATATTCACCGTCCAGATTTAAAAGCAATTTTTGCTCAGATGTGACCTTAATCCGGTTGGCTTTCGTGTAGATGACGTGATCATCGTTGATATGATCCCCTCTTACGGCTAATGTGACAAGCCGAACGAACTCAGCGAGGTTCGTCTTCTTCAAGATCAGCAGCGTGAACATTCCATCATTCAGGGATGCATCCGGGGCTAGCTTTTCAAAGCCGCCAACGGAGTTCGTATTGGCAATAAGGAATAGCATAATTTCCCCTTCATATTCCTTGCCGTCGTACTCGATGCGAGTTTCTGTAGCTTTTAGGGATGGCAGCATTTCAATCCCTTTTATATAGTAGGCAAGCTGACCGAGAACTGTTTTTAAGCGGCTAGGTACATCATAGGTTAACTCCGTTAAGCGACCGCCGCCGGCGATATTAATAAAATATTTATCATTCATCTTACCTACATCAATAGGGATTGTTTCTCCTTTTATGATAATATCTACTGCTTGCTCAACTGATCTGGGAACACGGATAGCCCGTCCAAAGTCATTGGTTGTTCCGACAGGGATAATACCTAACTTTGGCCGGTATTCCTTTTCAGCTAGGCCGTTTACGACCTCATTTATCGTACCATCTCCGCCAGCAGCAATTACAATATCATATTTCCGTTCTACTGCAATTGCAGCCGCTCTTGTAGCATCCCCTTCACCTGTGGTGGCATGGCAGGAGGTTTCATACCCTGCTTCTTCTAACCTTTGCAGAACCTCAGGTAAATGTCTTTTGAAAATTTCTCTTCCTGATGTGGGATTATATATAATTCTGGCTCTTTTCATATTCATCATCCTAAGTTATTTGCATTGTACTTCCACTATTTAACATAATAACGATGGTTGGTCATGAAAGCAAATTTATTTTACTTCCTAAAAAGGACGATTTCAATAAAAAGTAAACGCCTATCGGACCTAATCTTTTATTTTTGGAACCTATTTTATGGAGTTTGTTGGACGTTAAGTGCTGCTGCATTCATAATATAAATGCGGTTCGACGCATCGGTTGCTTCAAGAGAAACATTTTTTTCATTTATGGTATCTACGTAATATTCCCCTTTAATCTGTTCTGCTTGATCCTGTTCTTCGACGATCTGTAATTCTTCTATATTACTTATAACCTCTTGAATCCCAGTTGCTTCCATTCCTACAATGTTATCTTTCTCCAGAAATAGTGACACGTTATCACTATCTTTTACAATCCAATCACTCACCATGGTTCGAGGCTTTAACGTAATCGGTGCATAATCTCCCATTACTTCAAGTTTAAGGTCGTGAGGGACAAGCACCGTTGCCTCCATCGAAATATAGGTTGAAAAAGGTCCCGATTGACTTGCTGGTTCCATTAACCTTACATAGAGAGTATCTCCTTTAGTGGTAGATGAGAGGTATTCGTCGACAGAATCCACTTTTCCGTCCTTCACGCTGATTTCACCAGAATAAGTCCCAAATATCGAAACGTTCGCAGAAGATGTGGACTCAATCGTTAATGGAGTATTACTTGCGTTTTCGATGACTACCCGTTTGACTTCTTCATGCAATTCTTGATCATAGACAGGCAGTTCCAGAGTCTTCTGTTCCCTGGAAAGCATCTCCTCAATCGAGTCAGCTACCCCTATTTGCGAGAGAATCGTAAACGCTAAGCCTGTCATCCCCAAAATACCGATTAAAAAAATGCTTAAAACATCATACTTTAACATTTCCTTCCCAGACTTTTGCAGCCATAGATAGAGGAAGATCTCAATCCCTAAAACTATAAATATAAAGGGCCACCAGCTTACTAAAATCCTTGTTAAATCGAAATCTACAAATTGGGAAACGAGAAGAGCAACCCCTAGAAAAAGCAGGGATGCTCCCATCGAAAATGTTCCGATTCTCCAGGTCCTCATTCTTTTACCTCCTGTTTCTTTTTACCGAATAAAAGCTTTACCCCTCCTGTAATCAGCAGTATACAAATAATCGTGGTTTGGAAGTATTGATGGAACCAGTAGTAAAAATTAATTTGAAATACTCTTTCTAAGTAAGGAGCAAAACCAGGCAGTAAGATGTTAGCCACAAAGTAATAGAGACCAATCAAAATCAATCCTGCCCCAACCCATTTTTGATAGTTTACAAAGTAATGGATAATCGGCGTATCCTCCTGAACCTCATGCGAACGCGATGCTTTTTGCAGCCCGTCAAAAAAGCTATAAAACCAAATGATCGGGATCAGAAATAGGAAGATTCCTAACCGTAATACGTCCAGTATATAAATCGCAAATAAGAATGCCGCCATTAACTGTATTCCGCGTCTTTGTAGACCTAAATAAAGGTGTCCCGCTCCCGGAAAGATTGATAAGAAAGTGGCAATCGCCTTACTCTTTTTCCCTTCTTCCCTTCTGTTCTCAAAATCCTCTAATATCGTCCGGTCAATTAATTCCTCACCTCGGCGCTTCTTCTCAAGCAGCTGCATCGCATCAAAGAATCCATAAAACCAGATCACCGGAAGGAGAAGCAAAAAGATGAGAAACTCACCTCTATGTGAAAGAAAGGTTACAAAAAACACCATGACGCCTAACCCTAGGAATGCAGCAAGTAATGTAATTCCCCGATTCATTAGACCCAGCTGAAAGTGACCGAGTCCGGGTACAAAGGAAAGGATAATTGTATAAAATCGTTCAGAGTCTGAATTTCGTGAAGATGCGATTCCCTCTTCTCTTTGCTGATAGATTTTTGATGCGGTAATGGCGGTGTCAATCAGATTGATGATATATAAGACGAGTGCTCCGCCGAATCCCAGAAAAATAAACTCATCAATCCACATGATTCGATTTAATATTAATCCTAAGACAGGACCGCCAAAGACCCCAGCCATATAGAAAAGCCCTCTTAAAAACTTCCCAAGATAGAGTAATCCTCCGCCCGGAAAAAAGCCTAATAAAAATGCAATTAATGGGTTTTTCACTTTTCTTTCGCCTCCTTGTTATTTTCTTCCCACTCATCCAGCCAGGATAAGGTTTTATTCATAACCGTTTCCGTGATGGAAGATTCTTTTGCTTGTGCTGTATTTTCAAATTTATCTAATACTCCAAACATCGACTGAAAGACGCCGCTAAACGTTAAGATGAGTGTAAAACTGGCGGCTGTTGCGTAATGAAACCAAACGGATTGGACGAACGATTTTTTCTTGTTATCTATAGCGGCGGTTTCGCCTATTCTTTCGCTAAGACCTGTTTCTTTTTCAATCAGTCTCATTACATTATCGGTGAAATGTGAACTGGATAGGTCAGGCAGCGTATCTTCATGAAAAGAGATGGCTTCAGAATAAAGTTCTAAACAGGCTTCACAATTAAATAAATGATTTTCAAATAAGGCCCTTGTATCTTCGGGAATTTCACCCTTTACATATTTCAACCACTCTTCATACAAAAAATGACTCATACAAAATCGTCCTCCTTCCAGTTTTCTTTCATCCACTTTCGTGCCCTGTATAGCTTCATCTCTATCGTCTTCGTTTGGACATTTAGTCCATCTGCTAATTCCTGATAGCTTTTCTCCAGTATGTAAAAACCATAAACCACATCGCGATAGCTGGCTGGGATTTCATCCAATCTGGATCGAATCAGCGCCAGATGTTCTTCTCTGAAAAAGACCTTCTCCACACTTTCATTAGAGGGAGCCTGGTAATCGTCATAAACTGAGATTGACGCTTCCTCCCTCTTGCGGTAAGCCTTTCTTTTCATATCAATGGCATGGTTGGTTGCAATTCGAGTAATCCATGTTTTAAAACCCTGGTTTTCATATTGAGGGAGAGAAAGAAAAATTTTCAAAAATATATCTTGGGCAGCGTCTTCAGCATCCTTTTCATTGCGTAAGATCCCATAAGCTACATGGAAAATGTACCCTTGGAAGTGCTCTACAATCAGTCGAAAAGCGTGCTGGTTGCCCTTTTTCACCTGATTTATCAAACTTTGAACTTCTATGTCTCTCCCCCCTTTCACTTCAATCAACCACACACACTACTTTAATAAACGAATCCCAATAAGAAAACCCTACACCCTATAAAAAATAAAAAACCAGTTCGACACATGCCTGTCACCCCCCGAAGATCCCCATGTTTGTCGAAAATAGCATACAAAATAACCCATTATATGCTGTTTTACACTGGCAGTCGCGTTTTTGGCGCAGACCGGTTCAGTCTTTGGTGATGAAATTTAATATTATCGGACATAGGTTCCGCTATTTGTAACAATTGGGGCGATTTTTAAAATTATAGGACATAGGTTCCGCTAGTTTGGCAAATAGCCGAGATTTTCGACTGATTTTCGGTAAATAACGGATCCTATGTCCTATCGTATCCTCATAATAGCTGTTTTTATGGAAATAACGGATCCTATGTCCGCGCCTGGTAAGCGTGCCGCGAGATTTCCTAATCCATACTGATTTTACGAAAGTGCGAGCTATGCTTTCTTAACTCGCAAAAAAACCCCGTTTCCTGCAGCCAGGAACGAGGTTTTTGCCGGTATTATTCAACTAGGACTCTGGTCAATTTTCCTTGTTTTACAGATTGGAAGACAGCATCCATTACAAGCTGCTGCCGATGCCCGTCTTCAAATAAAGGAAGGTCCGGATTTTTCCTTTCATCTGTTAAATATTCATACATTGCCTGAATAAAGGGATTAAATGCACGATAGTAACGAATTGCCGGATTTTGTATCGCAATCGGAATTGGCTCAAGCTCCAGCTTTATTTCTTCTAGATTGGAATCATCTCTCCCTACTAATAGCTTTGTATCATCGATGATATGTATCGTCCCTTTTGTGCCATAGATTCGTAGCGAAGAGCCTAATCCATGTCTGACAGGTGTGACCGTCTGCAGGGTAAAACTAGTTCCCTTCTCTGTTTCACCAACAATTGTAAAGAGATCATCAGTGGTTCGTTTTTCTATAATTTCTCCGCTATCGTTCCTCAGTTCGGGGATTGTTGTTTTCAGACGGCCGAATACCTGCAAAATCGTAGAACCCGTTAACCAATGAACAGCATCCACCATATGGGAACCGAGAGCCCCAAACATACCGCCATATGATTTTTTATCCGCGAGCCAGCCAATGGGTTTAGTCGTTAACCGAATATAGTTGGCCATACTTGACTCAAAATCAATGTGAATAATATCACCTAGGACCCCTTCCTCAATGAGCCTTTTTGCCTTTTGTCTCGCAGGCTGAAATCTCCACTCGAAATCTAAGAACCCATGTCTGTTCCAATGCTTTTTCAACTGGATAAGCTGTCGGGAATCATCCGCATTCGTCACAAACGGTTTTTCACATAGAACATGATGATCAGTAACAAGAGCCTCCTTCGTCATTTCATAATGCTTTGCTGGAATGGAGGACACCACTACAAGATCGAGCTTTTCCTGTCTAAGCATCTCTTGCCAGCTCGTATATGCGTTCTTAATTCCCGTCTTATTAATAATTTCCTCTTCCGTTTGCCCCGAAACCGAGCTAATCGCCTGCACTTTGAAGCCTGGATGAATATTAAATATGGGTGCTTGCACAAGACCGCCAAAACCTGTGCCAATAATGCCAACTTTAAATTCCTTCATACGATCCCTACTCTCAGAAGTATATTTTAGAAATTCAATGATATCTTTCGTTAATCAATATAGGATATTTTTTTTGTCATTATACCATATAGGCAAGCTGTCAATTATCGACCGTTTAAATCAAAGTAATGTTTGTAACAATCTCATGCTGTTGGTTTACGGGCTAGTTTCAGGGGAGACGTGTAATAGATAAGGACCATGCAACAATCTCGTATCAAGCTTAACAATTCAGTAACTATTTCGACACTTGCCTGATAGTTTTCGACATATGACTGGCACGCATCGGGATTTTGCGACTCGACAGGTGCCTGGCACTCCCCCGGGATGTGTCGGAACAAGCTAATTATGGATCAACTGAAAAAATTGTTAGTTCATGCCATTTATCATTATTCATTTTGACAATCTTACAGTATACTAAAGTTAAAATAGTCGTAATGGAGAGTTTTCATGAAGAAAAAGTACATCTGGTTAGGGCTCCTTGCAGCCGCTATTCTTTTTTTAATTCCATATAGTATGCCTTTAGTACTTGCCCTTCTGACTGCTGTATTTTTAGAATATTTAGTCAGGTGGTTTACTAAGCTGTTTAGATTGAAACGATTTTATTCGGTTCTGCTTACTTTCATTTTGTATCTCGCCTTTCTCGCCGTAGTCAGTTACTTTATTGTACATACTCTTTTCTCCCAGTTAGTTGGGTTAAGTGAAAAAGCTCCTGGTCTCTATGATGAGCTGTACAATACCGTGATTCTTCCGACCATGAGTAAGTGGGAAACATTTGTCGAAACATTGCCGTCAGAAGTTCTGACCTCCATTGAAGCGGCGATTCGAAATGGTCTCGAATCGTTAAGTCAGGTGTTTGAACTTCTTCTTGAAAATATTTTAAGCTTTGCTGCAGGTGTGCCAAGCTTTATGATTGAGTTTTTAGTTTACTTGATCGCTCTATTCTTAATCAGCTTGGATCTGCCAAACCTATTAGAATCTGTCAAGCGGCATTTAACGGATGAAACATACAGTAAAGTGAGCCTTGTTTTTGGCCAATTGGCCCAGGCTGCCGTAGGATTTATAAAAGCGCAGATTATTTTAAGTGCCGTTACGTTTATGCTAGCCTATGGAGGTTTATGGCTATTAGGAGTTCCATATACAGCTTTAATCTCACTATTAATTGTTATTGTTGATATTCTTCCAATTCTTGGAACCGGATCAGCCCTTGTTCCATGGGCAGTTGTTTCCATTATTCAAGGCAACAGCGGCCTTGGAATTGGCTTAATTGTTCTCTTCCTTGTTATAACAGTAGTAAGAAGAATATTAGAGCCGAAAGTTCTATCAACGAACTTAGGAATTTCGCCTTTAGCGGTACTCGTCAGTCTCTACATTGGATTAAAACTGATTGGAGTAGCCGGTCTATTCCTTGGTCCAGCGGTTGTGATTGTATATAAAACGATTAAGCAAGCTGGATTTCTCAATACATCTTATAAAATTTAAGGGGTTGACCTCAACAAGATAGCCGCCAGAATTTGGCGGCTATCTTTTTAACACTTTCAGAAAGTATAAAATTTTAGCAAAGAAGTAAATTCGACGTAGTTAAAATTTTTAGGAATAAAGTATAAGTGCAACTAGGCAATCGCCTGCGCCGTAAAGGCTTGGCGCTAGCCAAGTTTTCTTTATCATATTCGTAAAGCTACCGTTACTTTAGCTCTCCCAAAAATTGTGCGAGTCTATTCCATGTTTGAGTTATTCCTGCGATTACTCCCATGTCGATTACTTTTTTGAGGTTTTCCGGTGAATCATAGCGGGTTCTGCTTAAAAGCAGAGTCTTTCCTTCTTGTTCCTCAAATGTCATCGTAATTTGTGCAGCAGGCATCTCTTCTGCTATATTACCTTCTTCATCGGAGAAATAGTCAACATATACAATTTGTTCTGGTTCCACTATTTCTTGGTAAACCGCTTTACCCCATGACTTTATTTTCCCATCAGGCGACTGCATACAATAGTGCCATACTCCACCTGGACGGAAATCGATGTTGCAAACTGGAAGTGTCCATCCTTCAACGCCAAACCAGCGTTCTAGGTGTTCTGCTTTTGAGAATGCTTCAAAAACGAGAGATTTCGGCGCATCAAAAATTCTCTCCACAATAAGGTCAGTGTGCTCAGCTCGTGTATAAGTAATTTTCGGTAATTGGTTCTCTAAACGGCCGAGGGTTGATTGGGCACCTTCAATCGCTCCGAATTCTTTGACGGTTCTTTCCAGCTCTTCAGCGGAATTAAAGCGCATTTTCATCGTGAGTTCTGTCTTAGTTCCCTGATCGGCAAATGTAACTGTCACTTGAAAGTGTTCTTCCTTGCTATCGCCATGTGAATAAACTAACCGTTCAGGACTTTCAATCTCTCTGAAAGTGATCTTATTATCATAGTCTGTTCCATCAGGACCATGCATTACGTAATGCCATACTCCTCCTGGCTTTATTTCAATTTCCTTAGTTGTAATGGTAAATCCACTCGGTCCCCACCACTGCGGTACATGTTCAGGATCCGTCCACGCTTTAAAAACAAGTTCACGTGGAGCATGAAAAATTCTAGTTACAATTAACTCCCGACCCTCTACGGACGTTTTAGTATCATTTTTTAGCTTGGCTTCTGCCATACCATTATACCTCCTAATGATTTGTTAAATAGTTCTCAGCAGGATTCTCTAATTACTGGCTATCTTTTTTCTCTCCTTCCTTTCTTTTCATTTCCTGCAGGTAATCATCTAAGCGGTCGAATCTCTCGTTCCACAAGCGACGGTAGGAATCCAGCCAGACCTCCAGCTCTTGAAAAGGTTCTGGCCTTAATTTGTAATACCGCCGATTAGTAACCGCATGTACCTCAACAAGTCCAGCATCACTAAGAACACGAAGATGTTTGGATGTTTGCGGCTGATTCAGGCCGAGACGATTTGCAATGTCCCCTACTGTGAGGGGCCCGTCACGCAAAAGTTCAACGATGTGTAGTCTGTTTGGTTCTGAAAGTGCACTAAAGGTTGAGTTCATGTTCTCAATATAACTGATTAGGAATATTCCTGTCAAGGAATATTTAAAAATTTTTTAAACTATTTTAAAAAACTTTGTACCTCTAGTGGCCCTATCAAGGACTGTTCTCCCGCTTTTCTTTAATTCTGTTTCTTTAGACACTCAATCGAGGACTCTTCCCTCTTTTCATTCATTCCAGTCATTTAGAGACCCCACCAAGAACTTATCCTCCTGTTCCCAATAAAAAACCGCATTCCCAATTAGGAAAGCGGCGCTAGCTGCCAATATCATTCACCATATAAAATTTTATCTTTTAAAGTAGTCAAAATGCTATAGGAAACCTCATCCCAAAGTGCTGCTTCTTCAACATAGCTCTTGGTTAATTTCTTGAAAGTTTCCTTTTGTTTCTCCGCAAAGGATGGGTCCTCTTTTGCCGGAAGAGCAGCCCTTACCTCATCGACAAGCTGCTGCAGCTTTGGTGCCCGCGGACCCCAGACTGCTTTTTCAGAACCATCATTATCGATAAAAATAAAGATTGGAATAGCACGGGATGTACCGTTTGTTAAATATTGATCCATTAACTCTAAGTTCTGGTCACGGAGCAGAAAGCGAATATCTATGTTTGCTTTTTCTGCAATTTTGACCAGTATCGGCACATTTAACATCGCGTCACCGCACCAGTCTTCTGTCAATACGATTGCTCGCAGCTGTTTTTCTTTTAATTGTTCTATTAGTTTGATATCGTCTTTTTCCAGCTCAAACCGCTCCAATATTTGAAGCATATTTTCTTTATTAACCTTCATTAGCGAAGTATATTGATTAAATGTTAAACCCTTTTCAAACCATTGTTCTAAAGTCATATTTTCCACCTCAAACTTATGTATTTGCTTTTAAATTACCAAATTTACTTTTAAAAAGCGAAAATTTAGATTCATGAAAAGAAAGAGACTACCCGCCGAAAACGAGCCGTCTCCCAATTACTCTTATCGTTTATTAATTTCTTCAACTAGCAATTTATTGACTAGCGGCGGATTAGCCTGTCCTTTCGTTGCCTTCATTATTTGACCCACTAAGAAGGCTAACGCTTTTTCTTTTCCGTCCTTATAATCTTGAATCGATTGCGGATTGTTATCTAGAACTTCTGCAATTATCTTTAATAACGTGCCCTCATCAGAGATTTGCACGAGTCCTTTTTCTTTAACAATCTTTTCAGGGTCTCCCCCTTTTTCAACCAATTCCTTAAAGACGTTCTTCGCAATTTTTGATGATATCGTTCCATTTTCAATTAATTTGATCAGACCCGCTAAACTTTCAGGTGTCAAAGCTACTTCTGCTAATTCTTTTCCTTCGGCATTTAAGTAGCCTGACACTTCACCCATCAGCCAGTTGGACGCCTGTTTCGAATCCGCGCCTGCTGTGATTGTTGCTTCAAAGAAATCAGACATTTCCTTCGTAATGGTCAGCACCTGAGCGTCATAGACTGGAAGTGAAAGCTCTTCAACATACCGTTTTTTCCGTTGATCAGGCAGTTCCGGAATTTCAGCCCTGATTCTTTCTTTCCATGCATCATCAATATTGAGCTCAACCAGATCTGGTTCTGGGAAGTAACGGTAATCCTCTGATCCTTCCTTAACTCTCATTAAAATTGTAGTGTTAGTCGCCTCGTCATAGCGGCGGGTTTCTTGACGTATGACTCCGCCTGACATTACAACCTCTTTTTGCCGGTTTTCTTCGTATTCTAAGCCTTTTCTGACAAAGTTAAAGGAGTTTAAGTTTTTCAGCTCTGTTTTTGTTCCGAATTCCTTTTGTCCGACTGGACGAATTGAGATATTTGCATCACAGCGAAGACTTCCTTCCTCCATTTTGCAATCAGAAACCCCTGTGTATTGAATAATTGATTTTAATTTTTCTAAATATGCATACGCCTCGTCAGGAGTACGAATATCTGGTTCGGATACTATTTCAATTAATGGGGTTCCCTGGCGATTGTAGTCCACAAGCGAATATCCATTTGGTGAATGGTTGAGCTTCCCTGCATCCTCCTCCAGATGAAGTCTTGTAATTCCGATTTTTTTCTTTTGTCCATTTACTTCAATCTCAATCCAGCCGTTTTCACCGATTGGTTTATCAAATTGAGATATTTGATAAGCTTTCGGGTTATCTGGGTAAAAATAGTTTTTTCGGTCAAACTTTGTAACCGTCGCAACTTCACAATTCAAAGCCATCGCAGCTTTCATCGCAAACTCGACTGCTTTTTTATTCAGCACAGGCAAAACACCTGGATACCCAAGCTCAATTACACTCGTATTGGTGTTAGGCTCGTCCCCAAAATTGTTTGGGCTGCTTGAAAAAATTTTCGACTCTGTTTTTAACTCAACGTGTACCTCTAAACCAATTATCGTTTCAAAGTCCATAATTTTTATTCCCCCCTTTACAGCGCTGGCTTTTCTTTATGATAGGCTGTGGCTTGTTCAAAAGCATGAGCAACTCTATAAACGGTCGCTTCATCAAAGTGCTTGCCGATGATTTGCAAGCCTAGCGGCAGACCATTTGAAAATCCGCAAGGGATCGAGATTCCTGGTACACCCGCCAGGTTAACTGGAATCGTTAAAATATCATTCGCATACATCGTTAGCGGATCATCGACTTTTTCACCAAGCTTAAAGGCAGGAGTTGGTGTCGTTGGTCCGACAATCACATCATATTTTTCAAAAACGTCTTCAAAGTCTTTTTTAATTAAGGTCCGCACCTTTTGCGCCTTTTTATAATACGCATCATAATATCCGGAACTTAAAGCAAAGGTTCCGAGCATAATCCGGCGCTTCACTTCGTCACCAAAGCCTTCTGCTCTCGTTTTTTTATAAAGTTCCATCAGACTTTCCGCATTTGGCGAACGGTAGCCATAGCGAACCCCGTCAAATCTTGCAAGGTTTGCCGATGCTTCAGAAGAGGACAATAAATAATAGGTTGCAATGCCATATTTCGAATGCGGGAGCGATACTTCCTCCCAAGCACCACCAAGTCCTTCTAACACTTTTAAAGCATCCAGCACAGATTGACGGACTTCTTCAGAAACGCCCTCGCCTAAATACTCTTTAGGTACCGCTATCTTTAGCCCTTTTATATCGCCTGTCAGTGCACTTGAAAACCGCGGCACTTCTACATTAGCCGATGTGGAGTCCATCGGATCAAGGCCAGAAATTGCTTCTAAAACATATGCATTATCTTCAACCGTCCGTGTAATAGGACCAATCTGATCTAAAGAAGATGCAAAAGCGACAAGGCCGAAACGTGACACCCGTCCATATGTAGGTTTCATCCCAACAACACCGCAAAATGAAGCTGGCTGGCGAATCGATCCGCCTGTATCAGATCCTAATGCATATGGAACTTCACCTGCCGCTACAGCAGCTGCAGATCCTCCTGAAGAGCCGCCTGGCACAGCTTCCAGGTTCCAAGGGTTCTTGGTTTTCTTGATACTGGAATTTTCCGTTGAAGATCCCATTGCAAATTCATCCATGTTCAATTTTCCAACGGTAATGGCGCCGTGTGCATCGAGCTTGTCCATAACGGTTGCATTATATATCGGATCAAAATTCTCCAGAATTTTACTGGCACAAGTTGTCTGGAGGCCCTTCGTTACGATATTATCCTTGATACCAACCGGGATACCAAATAGGACATTATCCTTGCTTTCCCCGACTCGGGTTTCCAGTTCCATCGCTTTCTGCTTCGCCTTTTCTTCATTTAAAGTTAAAAAGGCGTCCACCTTTGAATCGACTTCGCCAATCTTCTGAAAAGATTGGTTCACCAAGTCGGTTACTGATAATTCTTTTTTATGTAAAAGCTCATGTATATCTGCCAATTTATGATCAAATAATGACATCCTTTTCTCCCCCCTAGTCTAAAATAGATGGTACTTTAATTTGGCCGTCTTCATGATCAGGGGCGTTTTTCAGTACCTCCTCACGCGGAAGTCCTTTTTGCGGAATATCTTCCCTCAAAACATTCTTCATATCCAAAACATGAGATGTCGGTTCAATATTTGTTGTATCTAACTCATTTAATTGCTCAGCATAACCAATAATGGCATCTAATTGTTTTGTAAAAACTTCAGCTTCTTCTTCGGTAATTTCCAATCTTGCTAAATGAGCAACATGCTTTACTTCATCTAGTGAAATCCGAGACATACCATCTTCACCTCCATGAGAATTCGAACTGCTTAACAATAATATTGATTCTATCAATTTTCAGAGGGTCAGGCAACAATTCTGGGGGCAGTTCGGGATGTGCCTGTCACACTCTGAGATTTGTCGGCAACCCTCGTCAGGTAACAGTCACGCCACGAAGTTAGTCGATTGCCGTTTGGCTATTGCTAATTTTTCCAAGCATAGATTAATTTTAAAAATAGCAATTTAATACCATGAAAAGAAAATATCGACTGTTTGCTGTGTTGTTTTTGTCATTGGGAATGATTCTGTCTGCCTGTACTCAAAATCAAGCAAATCAAGGAGGAGGGAACCAAGAACTGCCTCAAAATATTGTTTATCAGCCAGAAAATAATCAGCAGGCTACCGGAAGGCATATTTGGCGAACTTATGATGAAGCAAATCCTGGCGGACAAGCTGGTGAGGCCCCTAACGAGGAACTGCAGCGAGGTCCTGTAAAACTGGTTGAACGAGCTGCTGTCGAATGGACGAACCGCGAGCGCCAGCGAAATGGACTTCAGCCTTTACGATTAAATGAAAAAGCCTGTGACATTGCAAGACTTAAATCGCAGGATATGCGAGATAAACAATACTTTTCTTACACCAGCCCTACCTACGGAACACCCCTTGAGATGATGAGAAACTTCCATTTACAATTTCGGATTGCTGCCGGTAACCATGCGGCCGGACCCGAAACAGCTGAAGAGGTCGTACGTCAATGGATGGAAAGTCCCGAACACCGGAGCCACATTGTGAACCCCGAGTTCACCGAAATTGGAGTCGGGTATGTAGATGGCGGTATATTAGGAAGTTACTGGACGCAGCTGCTGATTGATCCTAGGTAGAAGGAGATTGGAATTGGGCGGAGTTTTATTTTTATAGGCTCCAAAACTAATAATTGGGCTTTTTTCTATGTTAATTGGGCGAGTCTGTTAATTTTTTGGGCGGCTTCCCCCTTTAATTGGGTGCTCTAGATAGTTTTTCGGGCGGGATTACCCGGTTATGGGCTACCTGCTTAGTTTTTGGGCGCCTTTCCCATCATTCAGGCGCCTTTCCCATTTTTTCATAAAACGAAAAAATTAGACATAAAAGGGTAAAAGCGATTATTGATTATTAAAAAAGACCGGGAACGAATCCCAGTCTTCTTTTTCCCTTATAACAACTCTGAAGTCGTTTTTGCCTGCATATGAAGCAGTAAGTAATCTGGACCTCCAGCTTTTGAATCAGTACCAGACATATTGAATCCGCCAAATGGCTGATATCCGACGATCGCACCTGTACATCCGCGGTTGAAGTATAGGTTTCCTACGTGGAAATCTTCTCTGGCTTTTTCAATATTTAAACGGTTATTGGAGATAACAGCACCTGTTAGTCCATATTCCGTATCATTAGCCATATCGATTGCTTCATCAAAATCTTTTGCTTTCGCAAACGCCACAACTGGTCCGAAGATTTCTTCTTTCATCACACGTGCGTTACGGTCTACATCAGCAACAACAGTAGGCTTGATAAACCAGCCTTTTGAGTCATCCCCTTCACCGCCGGCCACGATACGTCCTTCACCTTTGCCAATTTCAATATAGGACATAATTTTATTGTATGCACCTTGATCAATAACTGGTCCCATATACGTTTCGCGCTTAACAGGGTCTCCTACAGTTAAACCATTTGTTAATTCAACCACTCGTTCTAATACTTGATCGTATACATCTTCTAACACAATCGCACGTGAACATGCAGAGCATTTTTGACCAGAGAAGCCAAATGCAGAAGCTACTATAGAGTGAGCAGCTAATTCAAGATCTGCTTCTTTATCGACAACAATTGTGTCTTTTCCGCCCATTTCGGCAATGACACGTTTTAACCAGATTTGGCCTTCGCTCAATCTGGATGCACGTTCATAAATACGGAGGCCTACATCCCTAGACCCTGTAAAGCTGATGAAACGGGTTTGAGGATGATCCACTAAATAATCGCCCACTTCGGCTCCGCTACCCGGAATATAGTTAAGGACACCTTTTGGAAGACCCGCTTCTTCAAGAATCTCAACAAATTTAGCTGCAACTACTGGAGTAGCTGAAGCAGGTTTTAATAAAACAGTGTTTCCTGAAACAAGTGCTGCAACCGTTGTTCCTGCCATAATCGCAAATGCAAAGTTCCAAGGAGAAATAACAACCCCTACACCAAGCGGAATATAGCCAAAACGGTTAATCTCACCTGGACGGCTTTGTACAGGTACACCGTCTTTAAGGCTGAGCATTTGACGTCCGTAATATTCCATAAAATCGATAGCTTCTGCTGTATCTGCATCTGCCTCATTCCATGGTTTTCCCGCTTCTTTTACTAAAAGCGCAGAAAACTCATGCTTGCGGCGTCTGACAATCGCAGCTGCGCGGAATAGAATATCTGCTCTCATTTCAGGCTTGGATTTTCTCCAAGTTTTGAAAGCTTCTGCTGCCGCTTTCATCGCTTGTTCTGCTAAATCTCTATTCGCCTTTGAAACCCTTCCTACGACTTCTTCTTTATTCGCTGGGTTTACGGAAACGATTTTATCATCTGTTGAAACTCGTTCTCCATTAATAACTAAATCATAGTCTTGTCCTAAGTAGCTCTCTACTAGTTTCAAACCTTCTTGAAACGCTTTTTGATTCTCTTCCTTTGAAAAATCAGTGAAAGGTTCGTGCTGATAAGGTTTAACCATATGATTCCCCTCCTTATATATTTAAACAAAACCGTTTACACTACACGTTCATTCTATCATGAAACAATTTTATTCTTCAAATTATTCCAAATGGAAAAATAGACTAGTAGGTGCATCTTAGACTTTCTTGGGAGGAAATGGCCTGTCATCACTTAATTTGGCCAATAGAACAAGGTTTTGACTGATAGGACTGTGATTTGACCAATCTACTTAATTTTTGACCGATAGTACACGATTTTGACTCATAGAAATCGATTTTGACCGATAGAATCGATATTTGACTGATAGATTCCTCGATTTGACCGATAGAATTTATTGTTGAGCAAAAAAACCTCTTCTATCCTACATCCCAAAAAAATAGACCTGCCAACCGGCAGATCTTATAGCTATTTAATAAACATACACATAAGGTTCATCGGCTTTCCGGTCTTTTACAATCAGAGCCTCAGGGCCGTTAACGGAAAGCACATTGACCTCAACTTTAAGCTCTTCCCCAAAATATTTCATCACTAAACCTGCGACATATTGGGTAAAACCGATGACTTCAGCTTCCCCATTAAATTGTATATTGATATCAATGTTAATGGAGTTCAGCTCTTCATTCACATAAAAGGCTTTTCCTACAATCCCATTAAAGTCTGGGAAGTAGCTTTCAACGTCTGTTTGAAAGTTAAGGAATGTAGTTGCATCTTCCCGATAGAGCTCTGTTGCCTCGTTTGACGGAAATAATACATAGTCCTCATTAATGCTGGTCCACTCTTTTATGCTGCTTTCCCCTTGATTCACATGGGTATAAGCAATAAAATTCCCGGGAACAACTGAATTTCGTTTTTCCTGTTTAAAAAGGGCGATCGTAATCGGAACCTCGGTCAGCTCCTCCATCCCTCTAAGTCTCGTCAGCACTTCAGCTGCAATCTTCTTTCCTTCTTCCACAACCTTTTCATGCGGAATTTCTGTTTGGTACACTGTACCATATTGTTCAGTCTGAAAATAGTGGACAGAGTTTAGAGCTAAACCGATCACAACTCCGCCTAACTCCACTGTTTCCTCATCAATTCGTTTTAAGTAGTTTTGCTCCATGATGTGAGCTAAATAGATTGGACTGTCTTCGTTTGCTTCACGAACATTGTCCCCTGACACTACTAACGCCGGGTTTAACCCAATGTTTTCTTCAGGGTCTACTCCAGCCTCTTGTGCCTGTGCATCCGTAAGTTTTCGTTTTAGCCAGGAACTCACAAGCTCACGGCTAATGTACTGTCCTCCGCGAAACAGATAATCATCTGTGGAAAATTTCGTTTGTGCAATTCGCATGAGACCCGTCTCAAATTCATCCATATCTACTCTTGTATTCAGATTGGATACGACCATTCCGCGCGCTGGAGACGCTTCAAAAGGGAGGATGGTTTTGTAATATTCGTCAGAGATGCTGAAACTTGGAATAATCCCTGTTGTTTTATTTTCTTCATCTACTGCGTCCTCTTGAACGACTTCTCCTTCTTTCTCCAAGCTCGGAATACAGCCGGTCAGTAACAATATGCTTGTACAGAATATAGTGACAAGCTTTTTCATGATATACACCTCTTAAGATTTAAGTTCTTCCAAGAATCTCTCCTCATTCCAAACTTCAATGCCTAACTGTTCTGCTTTAGTCAGTTTTGAGCCGGCATCCTCTCCTGCAATGACTAGATCTGTCTTTTTACTGACACTTCCCGTAACTTTTCCGCCGTATAGTTCAATTTTTTCTTTCGCTTCATCCCGAGAAAGCTGCAAAAGCTTTCCTGTCAGGACAATTGTTTTTCCGGCAAAATATGAATCAACATCTTCGAGTGCGCGAATCCTTGGCCCCTTATATTCCATATTAATACCAAGTGATTTTAATTCCTCAATTACTTCAATCGCTTCTTCCAAGTTAAAATAGGAATGGATGGAATCGGCCATTTTTTCTCCTATTTCGTTAATGTTACGAAGTTGTTCAACGGTTGCCAGTCTTAAATGGTCGATAGTGCCAAACTCTTGAGCTAAAATTTTGGCTGCTTTAGCCCCCACATGACGGATGCCTAAACCAAATAGAAGCTTTTCAAGCGAGTTTTCCTTTGATTTTTCAATCGCATCTAATAAGTTCTGAGCCGATTTTTCTCCCATTCTTTCCAGGTTAACAAGCTGATCAAATTGAAGACGGTATATATCAGCCACATCTTCAATTAAGTTTTCTTTAAATAATTGAGTGATTACTTTTTCACCGAGACCGTCAATATTCATTGCGTCTCTTGAAACGAAGTGAATTAAACCTTCCCGAATTTGTGCCGGGCATTTCGGATTTATACAGCGCACTGCTACTTCCCCGTCTAAATGAACAAGTTCACTGTGACATTCCGGGCATTCCTTTGGCATTGAAAATGACTGTTCTTCACCGGTTCTTTTTTCAGCTAATACTTTAACGACCTCTGGAATGATGTCTCCCGCTTTTTTAATGACTACATAATCCCCAATTTTAATATCTTTTTCACGGATCAGATCTTCATTGTGAAGAGAAGCCCGTTTTACGGTTGTACCGGCTACTTTTACAGGTTCTAATATAGCGGTAGGCGTTACCACCCCTGTTCTCCCTACAGTTAATTCAATACCTGTCAGCTTCGTCACAACCTCTTCAGCCGGAAATTTATAGGCAATCGCCCAGCGCGGACTTTTAGCAGTCGTTCCCAGCTCCTCCTGCTGCTGAAGGGAATCTACTTTAATGACGATTCCATCAATTTCATAAGGCAATGAAGCCCGTTTCTCGACCCAACTGTTCACATATTCCAACACATCATCAATCGTCGGGCAGACACGTCTTTCTTTGTTCGTTTTAAAGCCTAGTTTCTCTAGCAGCTCTAAGCCTTCACTATGTGACTCGACCCCGGTTGTACCGATATCTCCTATCGCATATAAAAAGACGTCCAGATTTCTCGAAGCGGCAATTTTCGGATCTAATTGGCGCAGTGATCCGGCTGCAGCGTTCCGAGGGTTTGCGAAAGGCTCCTCTCCATTTACTTCTTTTATTTCGTTGAGTGCATGGAAAGATCGTTTTGGCATATAAGCCTCACCTCTTACTTCGAGAGATACAGGCTCTGTTAATTTTAATGGAATCGATTTAATCGTGCGCAGATTAGCGGTAATGTCCTCACCAATTGTTCCGTCACCCCGGGTAGCGCCTTGGACAAATTGCCCATCCTCATAGCGAAGCGACACAGCCAGTCCATCAATTTTCAGTTCACAAACGTATTGATAACGGTCACCTACTGCCTGTCTTACTTTTCGGTCAAAATCTCTTAAATCGGCTTCATTAAAAGCATTGCCAAGACTCAGCATAGGTGTCCGATGCTGTACCTTTTCAAATGCATCCAATACATTCCCGCCCACACGCCCGGTAGGTGAATCCGGTGTTTTGAGATGAGGATACTTTTCTTCTAATTGGATTAACTCTTTTAACAAACGGTCATATTCACTATCTGGCACTGAAGGTTTATCGAGCACATGGTATTCATAATTATATTGGTTTAACAGATCCTGAAGCTCTTTGACCCTTTTTTCAGCTTGTACCTGCTCCATATTCGCTCCTCGCTTTCTTTGCCCTTATACCTTTTCAATTGGTGCAAATGTAGCCAAAAGCCGCTTTACACCCTGACTCGGGAAGGCAATATCTAATTCCTTTCCTTCCCCTTCGCCTTTTACACTTACAACGGTACCAGGACCCCATTTTTTATGGTTGACCTTGTCGCCCACCTTCCAATCCAGTTCATCATTTCCTGTCTTTTGCGGTCTTTGCACAGGCTGTGTAAATGGAGAGCTGACCTTTTTATTAGATACACTAGAAAAAGAAGGACTGGTTTTCTCTTGCATATTTAAAAACTCGATTAAATCTGCGGGAATCTCTTTAATAAAACGGCTCTCCAGATTAAAGTTCGTCCTCCCAAATAACGTCCGCATTTCAGCGCTGGTTAAGTAAAGCTGCTCTTCAGCCCTTGTAATCCCCACATACGCCAGGCGCCGCTCTTCCTCCATCTCATCCTCTTCCATGAGGGACCGGCTATGCGGAAAGACGCCTTCCTCCATACCAAGCAAGAAGACAACAGGAAATTCAAGACCTTTAGCTGAGTGTAGCGTCATCAACGTAACGTTGCCATCATTGGTGTCCTGTTCATCCAAGCGGTCAATGTCTGCCACTAACGCTAAATCCGTTAAGAATGCGATTAAACTTTTATCGTCTTCGTTTCTTTCTTCAAAGCTTTTCGTTACAGATAAAAATTCTTCAAGGTTTTCCAGCCTGCTTTGAGCTTCTAGTGAGTTTTCTGCTTTAAGCATTTCCTCGTATCCTGTCTTTTCAATAACCTCTTCTGTTAGCTCTGTTACCGATAAATAGTCCTGCATGTTAGAAAACTGATTTATAAATTGGTGGAAATCTGCTGCAGCTTGAGTAATTTTCGGGGAAAGACCGATAAAATCAACTTCGCCTAGTGCCTGATACAAACTCATATCACGCTGAGCTGCATAATTTGCAATTTTATCAAGAGAACTGGCACCGATTCCTCTTTTCGGTACATTGATAATTCGCTCAAGACTTATATCATCGTCTGGATTTGAAATTAGCCGTAAATACGCCAAAATATCCTTAATCTCTTTGCGATCGTAGAACTTTGTTCCGCCTACAATAGAATAAGAGATATTTGATTTAAGAAGAACTTCCTCCATAACACGCGACTGGGCATTCGTTCTGTATAAAATCGCAATATCAGAACTCGAATATTCGCCTGATTTGACTAGTTCATTAATTTTACCGGCAACAAATTGTGCCTCTCCCTGCTCATTAAGAGCTTTGTAGTAAGCGATTTTATTCCCTTCACTATTTTCCGTCCAAAGATTTTTTGACTTACGATGAAGGTTGTTGGCAATCACTGTATTAGCAGCCTGCAAAATTCTCTTTGTCGAACGGTAATTCTGTTCTAATAAAATTACCTTTGCCTTTGGATAGTCTTTTTCAAATGATAAAATATTGGCAATATCTGCACCGCGCCAGCGATAAATCGACTGATCGGAATCGCCAACGACACAAAGGTTCTCAAATCTTTGGGCTAATTTCTTTACCAGCATATATTGAGCCCGGTTCGTATCCTGGTATTCATCCACATGAATGTACTGAAATTTGCGCTGATAATATCCTAAAACCTCAGGAACGCGGTCAAACAGCTTAATAGTGATCATAATTAAATCATCAAAATCAAGAGCATGATTCTTTCGCAGCCTCTTTTGATATTCCTTATAAACCTTTGCTACCAGTTCATCATAGTAGCCGCCCTGGTTTTGTTCAAAAGTATCTGCATCAATTAATTCATTTTTTGCAGACGAAATCGAACCGAGCAGCATCCTTGGGTCAAATTTTTTCGAATCAATATTTAAATCTTTAAGAATTCCTTTTATAACAGATAATTGGTCTGTTGTATCTAAAATCGAAAAATTACGATTGTACCCAATTCTGTCGATGTCACGGCGAAGAATCCGCACACACATAGAGTGAAAGGTTGAGATCCACATTTCCTCAGCAGCTAATGCGACGATTTTTTGCAATCTCTCTTTCATTTCACGAGCTGCTTTATTGGTAAATGTAATCGCTAAAATATTGTAAGGATTTACCCCTTTTTCCACCAGTAAATAACCGATGCGGTGTGTTAAAACTCTTGTTTTCCCACTGCCGGCTCCTGCCATTATAAGTAATGGACCATCTGTTGTTTTGACGGCCAGTTTTTGCTGGTCATTCAAACCTTCTAACAGTCGATTCGTTAAAAATTGCATGTATTCTTCCTCCAATTAAAGGAACATTTGTTCTATTTATTAACTATATCATACAGAAATACTCAGTTGAATGCTTTACTTTTTTTAAGTTTTTTACAATCCTTTACAGCTGCAACTGTTTGGAGAGCGGTATTCGTATCTTCATAAATAAGATTGCCAACCACGATGACATCAGCGCGTTCAGCCATCTGTTTAGCCTGATCAGCATTCTCAATTCCTCCGCCATAAAAAAGAACAGTTTTTTCTAATTTCTGATAAACTTGTCCAACGAGAGCTGGGTCTCCATATATCCCGCTATATTCAAGATAGAAAATCGGCAGATGAAACATTTTTTCTGCAATCGTTGCATAGGCAAGGACATCTTCATCATGGATAAGCTTAGACTCAGTCGCTTGGAACGCTTTACTGTCGGGATTCAGCATACAATAGCCTTCAACCATCATTTCATCCCAATTAATAAATTCACCGTAGTTCTTGACCGCTTCTCTATGTAAATCTATCATCCATTTTGGATTCGTACTATTCAACACTGTAGGGACGAAGAAAAAATCAAACCCTGGCGTAATTGATTCTAGATTGGAAATTTCTAAAACACAGGGGACTAAAAATTTGCGAATCCTCGCTAATAAATCTAATGTATTTTCAAGGGTAACCCCATCTGTCCCCCCAACGAGGACAGCATCAGTCCCCGATTCACATATGGACTCCAGCTGCTCATCATTAATCTCTTTATTAGGATCGAGTTTAAAGACATGTCGCCATTCACGAATGTTATACATGAATATGCCTCCGTTTCTGCTCACATGATGCCATTATACCATTCTCTGACCTGTGACTAAAGCAATCTCCTAATTGCCAAATGCAAGAATAGTTATAGGAGATGAGCGTGAGCAAGGGCTTTTGAGTGTTGCATAAATTAGTTATAATAAACGTTCATGTTAGATGGGCGAGAAACAATTTTTCGTGGAGTGCATTTCTCATGGCACTAGGGAGAGAGGCTGAAAATTAAAGGACATTGGTTCCTCTATTTGCGAGAAACGGAGGGTTTTTTGAAATTAAAGGACATTGGTTCCTCTATTTCAGCAAATGAGTGCGATTCTGGGGTTCATTTTGCGAAATAAAGGATCGTATGTCCTTTAGCTCATTGAAAACAGCACTTTTTTGAACAATAAGGGATCATATGTCCGCTAAGAATACAACCGATTCACCACCAGCTTTAAGAGAGCTAAAACCCCCGACCTTTAGTTGGGGGCTGTTTCCTGGTTACGCTATATTCAAAAGAAAAAACCCGTCCACTAATGACGGGCCTTCGTATTTTATGAATTTGATTCTTCTTCTTCCTTAATCCGGTTCAATGCCATCGTATAGGCATCGTTTCCATAGTTTAAGCAGCGTTTTACCCTTGAAATCGTAGCTGTACTCGCGCCAGTCTCCGTTTCAATTTTATGATACGTTTTTCCTTCTTGCAGCATTCTGGCTACTTCTAATCTTTGTGCTAGAGATTGAATTTCATTAACCGTACAAAGGTCATCGAAAAAGCGGTAGCACTCCTCTAAATCCTTTAGTGATAAAACTGCTTTAAACAATTGATCTAATTCTCTTCCTCTTAGTTTATCTATTTGCATATTTGGTCTCCTTCTTTTTTAAGAGGTAATCGCTTCAAATGATACAGATTGTGTTAATCCTGGGTTATCGGGGATTACATTAATCCACGTTTTTCCTGTAACTAGTTTGGCCGGTTGTCCATTTTCATAAGGGAGGATTCGTCCATCAACATTTTTCCATTCAATTTTCTTCCATTTTCCTTTTTGTACAAGATATGCCTCTCCGCCGGTACTAAAATCAATATCTCTTCTGCCTTTGTTATCCACCACCTGATGAGGTGCTTCTAAAATCACAATATTATCTAGGAGGACTGGTTCCCCAGACTGATGATCAACTGTTTGCTCACCATTTGTGAACCGCTTGTATTTTTCTGACTCAGGGTCATATTCATAGATGACATCATAAAGCGGCGAATTGTATGTTACCATTACATTCTCTGCTGTTTCCCCAATAATCTCCTCTACATCTGAATCAGTCATAAAAGAAAGACTAGGCGGTAACTCTCCCATGTCAAACCTGAGTTTCTCAGCACCTTTTTCAATATTTTCAAAGGTTGTATAAGAATTATGGGGAGCTTGTCTTTCAGACGACCTGTAAAACAAAGTACCGTCATAATACATTCCATTAATATTATCTACATACCCATTATCAGACAACACTTTTGCCTCTGTACTAAAGCCATGGGCTATATATAAGCTATTAAAACCTTTAGCAATATCCATAAAGTAGTCTCTCGCACTGCGAACCGGCCCTACTTCTTCAGGCGGATTGCTTTGGAAAATCGCCAAAAACCTTGTAATGTTTCCTTCGGTTAAAATTTCATATACAATATCCGCCTCAGGCAACCCTGTTTGCGGTCTTGCATGGATATCATTATTAATCATGACAGCAACAGATCTGCCTTTAATCTCATCATCGGAGCCGACGCCAGTTAGCGGATAGCGAAAAGCATATTCCTTGTTATTTTCATCTGTTGTATCTTCCTCCTGTTGTTCGGGCGGAGAAGATTCTTCTTCTGGCGTAGCTTCTTCCTCACTGCATCCAGCAAGTAAAAGTCCAACTCCTAATACGATACTTGCAGCCTTCCTTTTCCATAACACCTATATACACCCCTAGTTGATTTTTACATTTTTGCTTTTATCTCTGGTGTCTTTTTTTAGGGTCAGCAAAAACAATTTAGTTCTTTAAAGTTTTCCAATATTACTATTTTATCGTATTACACTCGGGAAGAGTACCATTTTTTTCATGACATCAAATAAACCTTGCTGCGTAATACGAATATATGGAAGGTGAGTAGATGAGAAGAATAATAACGTATAGATTGGATCTCCGAATCTATATCCTCTCTCCTCTAACAGAACTTTGAGCTTCGTTTCTTCTTCCATTATTTCTTCCATTCGTTTATCAGAGATGACACCGTTTAAAGGAAGCGGAATCTCATGAAGCACCTTGCCATTTTCCGTTAAAACAATACCGCCGCCAAGTTCTTTCAGCCTTCTGCATGCGAGCAGCATATCTGATTTATGTTTTCCAATTAAAATAAGATCACCGCTAATGGAAAAACTCGATGCAAAACCTCCAATATGATGGGCAAACCCTTTTAATACCGTATTAACCTTCCATCTGCCTTTTCGATCTACTAGCATAAAGAAGCACTGATCATGGTCATCAGAAAGACTTTCTACTGATAAATCTAAGTTTGCGGAATAGGGCTTGGTAATAACTGCATTCACCATTTCTATCCCCATTGCCATCGAAAACTGAAGGTCATCCATCGTTAATTCCCAATTACTCTCATACGGTTTGAGCCCATAGTTTGACCAGTTAATCGGATAATCTCCAAATGTATTGTCACCATTTCTCTTCACCCATTGACCTTTGGCTAAAACGGAATGAGGTGTCGGATCCGCTTCACTATGCAGGAAGTTAATGTTTGCCACACGGCCTGTCGTGATACTTCCATAGAGATCATCAATTTGATAATACCGAGCGACATTAAAGCTCGCCATCAAGTAGGCTTCTATTGGAGGAATTCCCTCTTCAAGAGCCATTTTAATCATCAGGTCGATCATTCCTTCTTTATAAAAACTTGGAGTCGATCCATCCGTTGTAAAAAACACTTGATCAAAATGCTCAATCCCTAATTCTTTCATTTCTTTTAAAAGAATGGGTAAATCGGGACGAATCGAAGAATATCGAAGTGCAACCGCATATCCATGCTGCAGGCGATTCCACACCTCTTGCCCTGTCATCGACTCATGATCGGCATCAGCCCCAAGTAATTTAAGCTTCACCAATGTTTTTTCGGAAGCCCCTGGGAAGTGACCCTCTATTCTTTTTCTGTTTCTTTTTATCTCTTGAATCCAATGCAGCAGTGAATCATCGCCTGCCATTAATCGTGGCCAACTCGTTAGTTCCCCGCCTTGAATAACATCTTCCCTCTCAATCCATGCCTGAATGGTTTCATGAGAGAAGATTGTTTCTTCTCTAAATAGCTCGGTTTGTGAATCAAACCTACACCACCAGTACATAGAAACTGGCAGCTTTTTAAATTCATCAAGTAAAGAAAACGCTTTCTTTTTATCGTTTAGTAAAGCCAAAACAAGGCTGTCATTGATCAAAGCAGTCGTCCCCGTTTGCGATGCATAGTTAGCAAGTGATAGGGGATTATAAACTTGAAAAGGATGTGCATGAGGTTCGATATAACCTGGTACAAGCAATGAATCCGTACAGTCGATTATTTCACATTCTTCTAAGCGTTCAGGCAGTTTTTCTCCAACATAAACGATGCGATCCTGATAAATCCATATTTGTCCGCTTAACCATTTTTTTAAATATGGGTGCAAATACCGAGCGTTTTTTAATAAAAGGGTAGGGGATTTTGCTCCATCGATGATAGAGGTATGTTCTCTATGCTGTTTAATTCTCCAGTTGTTAATATGATTCATCTTCTTTCGACTCCCCCTTTTGGCATATAGCTTTTAGTCATATACTATCATATTTTGAATATTAACGCATTAAAGAATCGAAATTTTTCTAAATTAAGGAAGGTGAAAGCTATGTTTCAAGTCAAACCAAATATCGGCATACTGAACGCCCTTGTTCGAATCACTTTCGGATTAACCCTTTTATCATGGGTAACCGCAAAATTAGTCAAACAGCCTTGGAGAGAGTCATATTTAATCGTCGCTATATTAGCAGCCATGAAGGTGGGAGAAGGAATCGTTCGCTACTGTCCTGTCACTGAGTTAATTAAAAATGGCATTCAGGCTGGCAGCGCGCAAGACGAAGAAGAGGACTATGTAATCTAATGATTTTCTTAATTTGACGTTGGACAACCTATTCTGAAATAAGGGGATGTTACCGAATGTTTTGGGAATATCTAATGGATATGTCCTTTGTATTAATTTCTATCATTGGAGGAATTGTAGCTTTGCTTTTCGTATACATTCACAGATCTAAAAAACGGGCTCGGCAATAAAATCATTAAACATAGAAAAAGGCTGCTTAACCATATCTAATAGGCCAGCAGCCTTTCTTGTTGTTTCTTTATTCATCTGACGTTAGCTCACCTTGAAACTGAATTTCCTGATTCACAGGTTTTACCACCTTGTTTCCATTTTCAATGGTCTCTTCAAAGACTGGCTTTTCCATTCGGCGAATCGGTACATATCCCTCTGCTGCCATCCTCTTTAAGCAGTCATCGACCGTCTCATTTTCTAAAACAACAAACCACTTCTTTTTTGGTGCTTTACTCATTTCCCAATTTTCCTTTACGTACACTTTTCACCCAGAATCCCCCGTAAATCGTTTTCGGTTCATATGAAATAATAAAAGCTTTCGGGTCCAACTCTTTTATTGTTTGATAAAGACGTAGTTCATACTTTCGCGGGGTAAGAATCTGCATAGCCAGGCGATCTCCTTCCCTGCCATTCGCCATCCAATGCGTAACGCCAAACCCTTCCTTACGTAATGCATTCGGTAAATCCTTGGCTTCTTCTGTAGTAATTACATTAACTGTGATATATCCTAAAGCCAGTTTTTCCTCAAGCTTCATTCCAACAATTACACCTATGCCATAGCCGACGGCATAAGCAATTAAATTTTGGATTTCATTTAAATTTTCAAGAACTAGCCCTAATCCGACCACATAAATTAACACTTCAAACATGCTAATGACAGCAGCAAAATACCGTTGGCCTTTAAGAGTTAGAATCATCCGAATCGTAAAGAATGATACATAGACCACATTAATAATTAAAATAATCGCTACCATCACCAAGCTATTTTCTAACAATATTAGCCCTCCTTTAATACTCCCGTGCAACATTGTAAAAGAACATTGACTTCTAATTTTACTAAACTTACTTTTGTTTGCGAAGGGTTGATCCGAGAGTATCAGGTGGTAATTATTCACTTTATTTAGTATACCCTATTGGCGGAGGAAAAAAGGAGGGTAATCATGATGGGTTTTTGTTCGTTTTTATAAAATATGGCTGTGTTGTTGGTGATAGAGCTTCAAGGATTTTACATTGGCGCGATTGACCTCATATTCGTCCGTTTACAGACCACAAGCCTTAATTCAACCAAGTCCTTTATTCAATTTCTCTTCAAACACAAAAAAACAACCTGGGACTAAACCCTAGGTTGTTTCGCATTGCCTGGCAACGTCCTACTCTCACAGGGGGCGCCCCTAACTACCATCGGCACTGCGGCGGCTTCCGATGACCGGCGAATTCCGGCGTCTGCTGCACTCAGTCACATCCTCGTGTACGAAGTACACTCCGGTG